>JASLCK010000372.1 GCA_030151865.1 Rhodospirillaceae bacterium
CCTGGAAAAACTGGCGTCGGCGTCGCGGTCCTTGGCCAAGGGCAACGTCGCCCAAGCCGCCATCGCCTTGTGCCATATCGGCCAACCGTCGTTGGAAGATCAGGATTTGGCGAAGGGGCTAGAGATTGTCGCGTCGTACCTTAATCGGGGGCATAACCTCGGTGATGTGATGAAGGCGTGCGGCCTCACTAAGTCACAGTTGAGGGATGTCGATGGCTGCGGAATCAATCTGCCATCTAATCTGGGAAAGTATAACTCGCTGCATTATCCAGCTAATTCAGGACGTGGTGGACAATTTGCGCCAAAAGAGGGGGCGGATTATCAAGAGAGCGTACATGACAAGAATGGAATTGAGGCATCTGATGAAAAAAAACAGCGTCAGAAAAATTTACAAAGGATCCAAGATCAGCATTTTCCACCGATCATAATGAGGCTTGCTGATGGCAGTACTGTTATTAGTCCAAGAAATAATAATCCAATACAGATGCCATCAGATGTTTCCATTGAGGATAATGTAAGATTTGGTGAGTTTATTTCAACGTTTCCACCTAATGAGAGGAAGGAGGCTATGTTATCTTTGTTTGTTCACTATTTTGGTGAGATGGACTATCAAAGAAACCATAGTGTAACTTTTCCTTTTATTAATCCTGCGTACATAAGCTTCGGTAATTTTAATTATGGAGCAGTGGCCGCAGCAGCAGGTTTTAGTTTAAAAGATGCTCTCTTCTATGCCGCTCTGGGCAATCATTTGGGGGACGGAGAGGCTGATGCTGCCTATGGAGGAAGTTTAAAAAATGAGCTGATGATTCGTGCTGGATGGGAAGCGTATCATGCCGACAATATCCCGCATGATTCTCGTAATGGGAAAGAAAATTGAAAGAATTAAAGATTTTCTCGATCGTTATTGTCGTCTTCATCTGCTACTTCGGCTGGCCTTTTGCTTATATGAGGCTGACCAGTTGCGAGATGATGCCGATGGGCGTTTTATCATCTGGTGACGGCTCGTGGCAGATTGATGAAGTGATGTCATCCTGCTCATTTGTTGATGACGGAACGGTTCGCCTGGAAATCAATGGCAAGAAACTTGAGGGCACTCACACGATTGCCCGGTGGCGGGGTATTGATGGTAGCTATGACCTGTATCTGGATAATCGCGGTGATTTGACCATCGTGCTGCTGAGCACGATGCCTGTCATTGAAACGGTGAACGACGTTGCCGGAATGAAGCTCAAGCTTAGGACCATCGATCCTAATGCTGTTATTCAAGACCCAATGTACCAAAAATGGCTGAAAGGCCCACGCGATCTTGCCGTACAAGAATGGGCCGAGGCTCATTCAACATTAAAATAATAAGTGACCTGTTTTCCATAATTATGGGTAGAGTCACGTCATCCCTGTGATGCCCGAGATAGGCGATGATGGCAATGTGGGCCGTGGCATGCCTCGGCCCACATTGCATTTGCGCGGCGGGGGCGATGCTGCACAGGCACGGCTTATCAAAGAGATGGACGCGGCGAACCCTAGCCCGAACAAGGGAAACAGCTGATGCCTTGAACCGATGCGCCAAAGCACAGATTACGCCCACACTTGCCAGAAACCTGCGAGACTGACCAATGATCCTGTTCCGAATTTTTCTGCTGATCCTCAGCCTGCTGCTGATGTTAGGGCCAATGGCCCCCCAATCAGCGGCCGAGGATCATAAAGCACCCAAGATCATCTTTTATGCCAAGGATTACTGGGAATCTTGGACCAGGGAGCGGTTGCCCTCTCTGGATGCCATTAACCCTCCCCTCACGATCAACGGCAAAAGCTATGACAGTTGCGCAAAGCTAGCACAGGATCAAGAGGGGGAGCCTATGACCTATCAGCTGCAAACTACAAATCCACGCTTCCCCTGTGTATACATTACCGTCTTTGGAAATATCCAGCGCCCAAAGTCCTCCTTGTTTCCAACAAATAAAATTGCGGCAGATGTCTTTAATAACTTAGACGCAAAAACCCTTCCATGGCCAATTGATCTAGTGGAAAAGAATAAAAATACTATTAAAAATATATCTGGAATTGAAAAAATACAAATCGATAATGACTCTATTTCTTTTAATATTGGACCTGATTGGTATCATATTTCAGTTATCTCCGCATCCGATAATATCGGAGATGGAACACAACAGCTCCTTGTCTCCCTTATGCGAAATCTCAACGATTCAAATATTAATTTCCTAAAACATGAAGAGACCTATTTTCTTCTGACTCGCGATGTTCCCGGCGGCCCCATCCGCGCTCAACCTGCACGGTTGCGGCCGGTGGCCTATGCTCCCCCTCCTAAAGAGCTGCGATCCCAGGCCATCGTGTTTGACGCGCGCTATCGGGACTATCGGAACGGCTGGACTCCATAATTCCGACGCATCACGGACGACCGCCGAACGTCGCGCGCACCCCACGCCGGGCGGTCGTGCCAGGCCCCTCAGAAAATGAGGGGGCCTTGCGCTTATGCGCTGAGGAGGGGGCTGGTCAGCCCGGCAACTGTTCCCGTTCAGACAGAGAACGCGACAAGCCCAAGCGGCGCTTGAGCCTAGCTGGCACCGGAGGTGCCGCCGCCAAAGGCATTCACGAGAACTGTCCGTAGAAACGCCCCCCTCTTCTCATATCCTGAGAACAGAGAGTGTGCAGAACGCCCCACCTTAGGGGGATCGGAGGGCGCGAGTCCCCGAGACCATTCCCAGACAGGGAATGTCAGAAAAAAGAGCGCCAGTTTCCTGGCGCTCTTTCCTTTTTCAGATCAGCAGCAGCGGCCGATTTTCCCTTCGTAACGGCTGCGTTGCCGTTCACGGAAGAATTCCTCGTAGCTCATGATCGGCAGATCGGGATGCGTGGTGCGGCGGTGCGCCACATACGTATCGTAATCCGGAATACCGACCATCAGCCTGCCGGTCTGTTTGACCTTGTTCATAAAGTCCTTGAACTCATCAAGCATTGGTCACCGTCCCGGGGGGGACGCCGATTTCCTTGGCGGTCACGGACGGATTGGCCATGGCTTTACGCACGGCAATCAGTCCAGCCACGACCATCGACACCACCACCACCACAAACAGCATCGACAAAGACGCGTCCAGATAGTCGTTGAAGACGATCCGGCTCATCTCGCCCAGATCCTTGGCGGGCGCGATCACCTGACCCTGGGTCAGCGCCGCATTGAACTTCTTGGCATGGGCCAGGAAGCCGATGGCGGGCACGTCGCTGAAGACCTTTTGCAGACCGGCGGTCAGCGTGCAGATCAGCAGCCACACGGCGGGAACCGCCGTCACCAGGGCGAACTTTTGACGCTTCATCTTGAACAGCACCACGGTGCTCATGATCAGCGCGATGGCCGCCAGCATCTGGTTGGAGATGCCGAACAACGACCACAGGCTGTTGATGCCGCCCAGGGGATCGATCACGCCTTGATAGAGGATGTACCCCCACATGGCGCAGGCGACGCCCGAACCGACGATGTTGTTGAACCAGTTATGGGTGACGCGGAAGGCCGGGATCACCGAACCCACCATATCCTGGATCATGAAACGGGCGACACGGGTGCCCGCATCGACGGCGGTCAGAATGAACAGAGCTTCGAACAGGATGGCGAAATGGTACCAAAAGCCCATCATCGCCTTGCCGCCGATCAGATTGGCGAAGATATGCGCCATGCCGACCGCCAGGGTCGGAGCGCCGCCCGCACGCGACAAGATGGTGGTTTCACCCACATCCTTGGCGGTCTGGATCAGCACGTCGGGGGTCACGGTGAAGCCCCAGCCGGAGATCACGGCGGCAGCCTGGGCGGCGTCCTTGGTGATCAGCGCGGCCGGGCTGTTCATGGCGAAATAGACGCCGGGATCGATGACGCTGGCAGCCACCATCGCCATGATGGCGACGAAGCTTTCCATCAGCATGCCGCCGTAGCCGATGAAGGCGATCTGCTTTTCATTCTCGATCATCTTGGGCGTGGTGCCCGAGGAGATCAGCGAATGGAAGCCCGACACCGACCCGCAGGCGATGGTGATGAACAGGAACGGGAACAGATTTCCCGAGAACACCGGGCCGGTTCCGTCGATGAAACGGGTCACGGCGGGCATGCGCAGTTCAGGCTGCACCACCAGAATGCCGATGGCCAAAGCGACGATCGCCCCGATCTTCAGGAAGGTCGAGAGATAATCGCGCGGGGCCAACAGCAGCCACACCGGCATCACCGAGGCGACGAAGCCGTAGCCGATGATGATCAGCGCCAGCTGCGGGCCGGTATAGGTGAAGATCGGGGCCCAGTTGGGATCTTGCGAAATGTTCTGACCATAGGCCAGGGCGCTCATCAGCAGGACGAAACCGATCACCGACATCTCGGCAATGCGGCCGGGACGGATGAAGCGGCAATAGACGCCCATGATCAGCGCGATCGGGATGGTCGAGAACACCGTGAAGGTGCCCCACGGGCTGCCCGCCAGCGCCTTGACCACCACCAGAGCCAGCACGGCCAGGATGATGATCATGATCAGCAGCACGCCGACCAGGGCGATGCCGCCCGCCGTCGCACCCATTTCCGAGCGCACGATGTCGCCCAGCGAACGACCGTCGCGGCGCGACGACACGAACAGGACCACCATGTCCTGCACCGCGCCCGCGAAGACCACGCCCGCCAGGATCCACAAGGTGCCGGGCAGATAGCCCATCTGCGCCGCCAGCACCGGGCCGACCAGCGGACCCGCGCCCGCGATGGCGGCGAAATGGTGCCCGAACAGCACGTACTTGTTGGTCGGAACGTAATCCAGGCCGTCATTGTAGCGCACCGCCGGGGTCTGACGCGCGGCGTCGGTGCCCAGGGCGGTGTTGGCGATGAACAGGCCGTAGAAACGATAGGCGACGAAGTAAACGCAGACGGCGGCTACCACCAGCCAGACTGCATTGATGGTTTCGCCACGGCTGAGGGCAACGACACCCAGCGCGATGGCGCCGATAATCGAGACGGCAAGCCAGCCAAGTCTCGGAAGGGCATTGGACATCGGGACGTCTCCGAAGTTCTCGCGAATGCTTCGCATTATGCCGACGATGTGGGGATTGTTTCCTCTGGTTTAAAGAACCAGCCCCCCTAATCCGCCACATCAAGGAAGAGATAAATCGCTGATAGTGTTGCGCAAAAATCCCAATCAGAACAGCAAAATAGCGTGAATTCGTTGTTGCGGCGCAACAAGTCGCAATCTGCCCCCTTCCCCCTTAATTATCCTGTGGTGAAAAATCTTCGCCGTTGGCCCCGGACATGCGAAAACAGGCTTGACCTAGAGTTGCTCTAAGCGACGACAACAGTCCCATCGACAGACGGACCGAATAAGGACCAACGTCATGCATATCGGCGAAGTGGCCGCCGTCAGCGGCCTGGGCGAACATACCTTGCGCTATTACGAAAAGGTTGGGCTGCTGCCGCCGATCCAGCGCGACAGGTCCGGCCTGCGGCAGTTCTCGGCCCAGGATTTGCGCTGGCTTTCCTTCCTGACCAAGCTGCGCACCACCCGCATGCCGTTAAAGGACATGCTGCGCTATATGGCCCTGGCCAAACAGGGCGACGCCACCTTGAGCGAACGGCGCGCCCTGCTGGAAGAACATGAGAACAGGGTCAAGGCCACCATCGCCGCCATGCAAGACAGCCTGGAAACCATCCAACTCAAACTGGAAATGTACCGGGGCTGGGAGGAAAAGGGCCGGTCCGATCCGTCTGATTACGACGCCTTGCGCAAACAGAAAGGACTCTAGGATCATGGAAAAGCGAGCTCTTGGACAAAGCGGCATCGCCGTTTCAGCCCTGGGATTGGGCTGCATGGGCATGTCGGAATTTTATGGGGCGCATGACGACGCCCAATCCCTCGATACCCTGGCCCATGCCGTCGAACGGGGCGTGACCTTTTTCGACACCGCCGATATGTACGGCCAGGGCCACAACGAACAGCTTCTGGCCCGCTTCCTGCCGGGGCGGCGCGACGGCCTGACCATCGCCACCAAGTTCGGCATCGTGCGCGACGGCACCGGCTATGGCCGCCATATCGACAACAGCCCGGCCTATATCGCCCAGGCCTGCGACGCCTCGCTGACCCGGCTGGGGATCGAGACCATCGATCTCTATTATGCCCACCGCATCGACAAGACCCGCCCCATCGAGGAAACCGTCGAGGCCATGGCCCGTCTGATCACAGCGGGCAAGGTGCGCACCATCGGTCTGTGCGAGGTTTCGCCCCAGACCCTGCGGCGTGCCCACGCCGTGCACCCCATCGCCGCCGTTCAGTCGGAATGGTCGCTGTGGAGCCGCGATCCCGAAACCGACGGCACCTTGGCGACCTGCCGCGAATTGGGGGTGTCCTTTGTCCCCTATAGTCCGCTGGGGCGCGGTTTTTTGACCGGCGCGCTGAACGGCACCGAAGGATTGGACGAAAAAGACTTCCGCCGCCTGTCGCCGCGCTTCCTGGCCGAGAACATGGCGCGCAATCAAAAGCTGGTGGACCGCATCAAAGAATTGGCCGCCGCAAAAAGCGTCACCCCCGGTCAGTTGGTGTTGGCCTGGCTGCTGGGCCAAGGTCAGGACGTCATCCCGATTCCCGGCACACGACGCATCGCCCACCTGGACGAAAATCTGGCAGCGGCGGAAATCCGTTTGTCAGACAACGAGTTAGCCGAATTGTCAGCGGCAGTCCCACCCGGCGCGGCGGCAGGACAACGCTACCCCGAAGAAGGCATGAAAGGGATGAGTGCCTAATTCCATTCCAGGTTAACAGATTAAAATTTGTGCTTGCTCATTTGGCGTGTCTATTTTTTAGGCACGCCATTTTTGCGTCTTCTGCCGCATTTTTCACCAGACCCCAGGGAATCCCTGCGATTCCCCAGTTGGCACGGCTTTTGATTATAGGAAGCCAGAGTTTCGACAGGGGAGCCATCCATGAAGTACGTCACCGCCATCATCAAGCCCTTCAAGTTGGACGAGGTGCGCGAAGCCCTTTCCGCTTTGGGCATTCAAGGCCTGACCGTCAGCGAGGTTAAGGGTTTCGGCCGCCAAAAGGGCCAGACCGAAATCTATCGCGGCGCGGAATATGCCGTCAGCTTCCTGCCCAAGATCAAGCTTGAAGTCGCGGTGGGCGACGACGTGCTTGAACAGGTGGTGGAAGCCATCCGCAGCACCGCCAACACCGGCAAGATCGGCGACGGTAAGATTTTCGTCAGCGAATTGACCTCGGTGGTGCGCATCCGCACCGGCGAAACCAACGATTCCGCTCTGTAAAGCGGGGAGACACGGCCTATGAAGATCAAGACCTCTCTCTCAAAGTTCTCGGCCATTGCGGCCAGCCTTGCCATCAACGTCACCGTGATGGCGGGCAACGCCCTGGCCCAGACCGCCGACGCGGGAGCCGCTCCGGATGCCGCCGCCGCGGCTCCCGTGCCGAAGCTGGATTCCGGCGACACCGCCTGGATGCTGGTCTCCTCGATCCTGGTTCTCTTGATGACCATCCCCGGTCTGGCCCTGTTCTACGGCGGTCTGGTCCGCAAGAAGAATGTGCTGGCCGTGCTGATGCAGAGCTTCTTCGCCACCGGCCTGCTGTCGGTGCTGTGGATCGCCATCGGTTACAGCCTGGCCTTCACCGAAGGCAATGCCATCATCGGCGGCTTCAGCCGCGCCTTCCTGGCGGGCATCGCCCCCGACAGCCTGGCCCCGCTGGCCACCACCATCCCGGAAACCGTCTTCGTGATGTTCCAGGCGACCTTCGCCATCATCACCCCGGTGATCATCCTGGGCGGCCCGGCTGACCGTCTGAAGTTCTCCTCGGCCATGATCTTCCTGGCCGTCTGGCTGCTGATCGTCTATGCCCCGATCGCCCACATGGTGTGGGGTCCCGGTGGCTGGCTGGGCGGCGCTGGCGTGCTGGACTTCGCGGGCGGCACCGTCGTGCACATCAACTCGGCCGTGGCCGGTCTGGTGGCCAGCCTGATGGTCGGCAAGCGCGCGGGCATCGGCAACGAAAACATGGCCCCGCACAATCTGGTTCTGACCATGATCGGCGGCGCGCTGTTGTGGATCGGCTGGTTCGGCTTCAACGCCGGTTCGGCTCTGACCGCTGGTGGCGGCGCTGGCTATGCCATGATCAACACCCATGTCGCCACCTCGGCCGCCGTGCTGTCCTGGACTGCCGCCGAATGGCTGCTGCGCGGCAAGCCCAGCCTGTTGGGTGCGGTCTCCGGCGCGGTTGCCGGTCTGGTCGCCATCACCCCGGCCTGCGGCTTCGTCAACGTGGTGGGCGCGATCATCATCGGCCTGGCCGCCGGCGTGGTCTGCTACTGGGGCGTCACCGGCTTCAAGAAGCTGTTCGGTTATGACGACGCCCT
>JASLCK010000373.1 GCA_030151865.1 Rhodospirillaceae bacterium
TTGGGCTGCCGCCGCGAACACCGGATTGCCCAACACGCCCAGCGCGTTGTATTCGCGCAGACTGCCCCGACGCAAAAGCGGAAAAGCCATTCTTCCCCCACCACACGCTTACATCACACCGCAAGCCCGCCCCGCGCTCACGCTTAAGGGCAGTCGCTGCCAACCACCGGCTGTTCCGACGCCTTTTGGATCAGGTCGGGCAAGTCCGTCACCTGCTTGGGCGAATAGACCTTGCCGCCGCTGGGTTCGACAACGCAAGAACCGCTGCCGTCGCCATTGACGTCGATGAAATTGATTTTCAGCTTAGGCTTTCTTTGCGCCAGGGCGCGCGCCGCTGCGCACGGATCGCCGCCGCAACTGTCATCGCCGTCCGACAACACGATCAGCACACCCGGAACCGAGGTGCCATCCATCATATTGCCCGCCCGTTCGATGCCGCGCGCCAAGGGCGTGCCCTGGCGCGGGGTGATACCCGACAACAGTTCGCCCAGCTTGCCCCGTTCGCTTGAACCGAAGAACTTGTAATTGTCCGCGCCCTTGCATTCGCCGATGACGATCAGTCCCACATCCACATCCGACGGCAGATGCGGCAAGGTGGACAGCACCGCGCTTTTCGCCACGTCGAGGCGGCTTTTGCCGGGCTGGTTGATCATGCCCTTCAGG
Source organism: Rhodospirillaceae bacterium (assembly GCA_030151865.1). GTDB lineage: Bacteria > Pseudomonadota > Alphaproteobacteria > Rhodospirillales > Magnetospirillaceae > JASLCK01. The sequence continues at coordinate 664 of JASLCK010000373.1, forward strand.
CGCTGCAAAGCCGCCCCGTCGCCCATGACTGCGCGACGGTACAGACTTTCGATTTCCTGCTGCGACACCCCCGCCGACAAGGCCATGCTGCCCGAAGCGTCAAGCAGCAGCGCGACTTCCGGCGCTTCCCATTTCTGGCGCGGCGGCAGGCAGGCCGAAGACTGCTTTTGCGGTGCAGGCGGCTTGGCCGCAGGCTGAGCAGGCGGCGGCGAAGCTTTGGGTTGCTGTGGTTTTTCAGCCGGTTTCTCGGCTGGTTTTTCCGCAGGCTTCTCGACCGGCTTTTCCACCTTGGGCTTGTCTTCCGGCGGCTTGCTGTCCGGCACGGGCGGAACCGGGGTGGCCGGAAGCTCGGGCTTGTTCAGTTCGGTTTTCGGCAAGGACGGCGGCGGGACCGGTTGTGTCGGCTTTTCCGGTACCGGGCAGCTTTCCAGCCGCTGACGCAGTTGGGCCTTCAACTCCTCGGCCTGCTGGCGCAGCCGGGCTTCATCGTCTTGCAAAGCCTTCAATGCCGGATCGTCACCCGATGCTGCGCCCCCCAGATTGGGCACAGACAGACCGCCGTCACAGCCCTTAAGGCCGAACAGCAATCCCAGCAGCAACAGCAAAAGCAGCAAGGCCAGCAACAGCCAGCGTAACCACCGCCAACGCCCCGCTGCCGCCAGCGGAACAGCCGCGGCAGGCATGACAATGGCAGGCGCCGGGCGGGCGCCGCTGCCCCAGCGAATGATCACCGGCTGACCGCCGATCAAATAGACATTTTCCGGGGCAGGCAGGACTGCCGCCGCCCGCAGCGCCTGGGCCAAGGTGGCCTGGGCCGGGTCGGCGGACAGACGCTCGGCCAACACCCGCAGGGATGAAAGGCGTTCGGCCAGCAGAGTTTCCGCCTGGGCGCGGGCGGGACCCGTGACCTGGGTCAACGGGATCGGCTGACCTTCCAGATCGGAATAGAATTCCACCGCCCCATCGGGCGCGACGACAGGCGCGGTCAACAGCGACGCCACGATGGGCGGCTGATAGCGGCGGATCACCGCATCCAATTGCGGATGCCAGGACCCGACAGGCTGCCCCCCGACAAGAACGGGAGCGTAGGAAGCCGCCTCGACACGGGCGACGCGGAGACGATGCCTCATATGTTGCAGCCAACCAGAGATATGTCCATTACGGGAGAATTTGATACCATTAAAAAGGTTATTAGGCTACCGCCTGCGCCGCAATATCTTCACAAGCCTGATTTCTCGGAATAATTCATGACATCGCGCCTAGTCACCTTGATCGACCGCAATGATGTGCAGGAATACGCCTTTGTCGGGGCCTTTGGGGAAAGCGTCACCCTGCATGCGGAAAAGCTGCTGCTGGTCCTGGCGCAACGGCGCGGGGCCGAAACGGCCACCGCATTCGCCCTGCCGCGCTTTGACGAAAACCGCCAGCACGTCATGTGGTTTGGGCCGCGTTCGGGCGATCTGAAACCCTTTGGCGAACTGACCGACGATCAGCAGGACCTGTTTCTGGACCAATTGGCCGATATCCGCCGCCAAATCTTAAGCCTGACCGAGGAAACCGCCGCGACCGCCCCACAACGGGGCGAAGCGACGCTGTACGCCCGTATGCTGCCGCTCTTGCTGAACTTTCCCAAGCCGGTGGAATATCATCTGTTCCAGTTGGGCGGACGGCCGGTGGTGATCAATTGGGGCATGAACAAAGGGGCGGGGCAAAATGCCGCCGATACCGTCGGCCCCTTTATCGATGCTTGGAAACAGCGGCTGGAAGAACGCCGCCGTCAGGCCCGCCTACAGGCCGAAGCCACCGCCCGCGAAGCCAGCTTTATCGGACGACTGACCCGCGCCGGAGCCAAATCCGGCGCGATCACGGTTTCGCTGCTGTGGAACAACATCAACGACCTGGACCTGCATGTGTTGTGCCCCAACGGCGAGCAGATCGCCTTTCACAACAAACAGGCTTGCGGCGGCATCCTGGACGTGGACCGCAACGCCCATCCCTGCGCCCTGACCAACAGCCCGGTGGAAAACATCGCCTGGGCCCAGGCCCCCACTCTTAAGGGCGATTATGTGGTGCTGGTGACATTCTTTCGCCAGCACGACCCGGCACAAACCAGCAGCGCCTGTACGGTGCGGCTTTTGAAAAACGGCAAGACCAGTTTTTTCAATGCCACCCTAACGCCCCGGCAAACCATCGAGGTCACCCGCTTCAGGATTTAAGCCCGCTTCAGGACTTAAAACGGCCTGACCAGGGACTTGAACAAGCGGAAAGGCTGACTTACCGTTGATTCCGAGGCAACGTCCTCGCCCTGCTTGCAGGCTTTCAAGTCCGGGACGGCCCGGCGGTCCAACCGAAGGAGGCCGCCATGGCGTGGACCTGTCTGATAATTGCCGGGGCGTTTGAAATCGTCTGGGCTTATGCCATGAAACAGTCAGACGGATTTACCCGGCTGATCCCCACGGCAATCACCGCCGTCGGCATGCTGGCCAGCATCGTCTTTCTGTCGATTTCCATGAAAACCCTGCCGCTGGGCACCGCTTACACGGTCTGGACCGGCATCGGCGCGGTCGGGGCCTTTTTGGTGGGAGCCTTCTTCCTGAGCGAACAGGTCAGCCCCATGCGGATTTGCGCCGCCATCCTGATCGTCAGCGGCCTATTGTTGATGAAACTGTCGGCGCAAGAATAGCGTCGCCATAAAAAAAGCCCGCCTTGCCGCAATCGGCAAGGCGGGCTTTCAAAGCACACGGACTGTTTTATTCCGCAGCCTGCTTGCCGCCGTTCTGGACGATGTCCAGGATTTGGGCAGCGGCCTGCGGGATGTTGGTGCCGGGGCCATAGATGGCGGCGACACCAGCCTCATAGAGGAAGTCGTAATCCTGCACCGGGATCACGCCGCCAGCCACGACGATGATATCGTCGCCGCCCTGCTTCTTCAGTTCCTCGATCAGTTGCGGCACCAGGGTCTTGTGACCCGCCGCCTGCGACGACACGCCGACCACATGGACGTCGTTTTCGACGGCCTGACGGGCGGCTTCCGCCGGGGTCTGGAACAGCGGCCCGACATCGACGTCAAAGCCGATATCGGCAAAGGCGGTGGCGATCACCTTGGCCCCACGGTCGTGACCGTCTTGGCCCATCTTGACCACCAGCATGCGCGGACGACGGCCCTGATCGGCGGCGAACTTATCGACCGCAGCCTGGATCTTGGCGAAACCGTCATCACCGGCGAAAGCGCCGCCATACACGCCCGAGATCGAACGGATTTCGGCGCGGTGACGGGTGAAGGCCTTTTCCAGCGCGTCGGAGATTTCGCCGACGGTGGCACGAGCGCGGGAGGCGTCCACGGCCAGGGCTAACAGATTGCCTTCGCCCGACTGGGCGGCCTTGGTCAGAGCTTCCAACGTGGCCTGAGTCTTGGCGGAATCGCGGGTCGCCTTGATCTTGTTCAGACGGGCGATCTGCGATTCGCGGACCTTGGCGTTGTCAACATCCAGGATTTCGACCGCCGCTTCTTCCTTCGGCTGGTACTTGTTGACGCCGACCACCACTTCCTGGCCGCGATCGATGCGAGCCTGACGGCGGGCGGCGGCTTCCTCGATCTTCATCTTCGGCATGCCGGATTCGACGGCCTTGGTCATGCCGCCCAATTCCTCGACTTCCAAGATCAGCTTCCAGGCTTCTTCGGCCAGGGAGTTGGTCAGGCTTTCGACGTAATAGCTGCCGCCCAGCGGATCGACCACATGGGGAATGCCGGTTTCTTCGGCGATCACCAACTGGGTGTTGCGGGCGATGCGGGCCGAGAACGGGGTCGGCAGGGCAATCGCTTCATCCAGCGCGTTGGTGTGCAGCGACTGGGTACCGCCCAGAACCGCCGCCATCGCTTCGATGGTGGTGCGGATGTCGTTGTTGTAGGGGTCTTTTTCCGTCAGCGACACGCCCGAGGTCTGGCAGTGGGTGCGCAGCGCCAGGCTCATCGGGTTCTTCGGGTTGAACTGCTGCATGACGCGGGCCCACAACACGCGGGCGGCGCGCAGCTTCGAGACTTCCATGAAGAAGTTCATGCCGATGGCGAAGAAGAACGACAGACGCGGCGCGAAGGCGTCGATGTCCAGACCCTTGGCCAGGGCGGAGCGGACATATTCCAGACCGTCGGCGATGGTGAAGGCCAGTTCCTGCACGGCGGTCGCCCCGGCTTCCTGCATGTGATAGCCGG
>JASLCK010000375.1 GCA_030151865.1 Rhodospirillaceae bacterium
TTGGGCTGCATGGCCAGGGTGCGGGCGATGGCGACCCGCTGCTGCTGCCCGCCCGACAATTGCGAGGGATAATGCTTGGCTTTGTCGGCCAATCCGACGCGGGCCAACAGATCTGCGGCGCGGCGTTGGGCTGCGTCAGCGGACAGGCCCAGCACTTTGTCCAAAGCCAGGGTGATGTTTTGTTCCGCCGTCAGATGGGCGTACAGATTGAACTGCTGGAAGACGAAACCGATATCGGTCCGCAATCGCCGTAGCGCCGTCCCCTTAAGCTGGGCGGTGCTTTGGCCTTCAAACAGGATATCGCCGCCGCTTAAGCTTTCCAGACGGTTGATCAGGCGGATGAGGGTCGATTTGCCCGACCCTGACGGCCCGCAGACCACCACCACTTCGCCCTTTTGAACCGACAGATCGACGCCCTGAATCACCCGATGGTCGCCGTAATCCTTGCGGACGGCCTGAAATTGCAGAATGGGGGCGGTGCTGTCGGTCATGGGGGCGGGCTTTCTTTTCTCATCAACGCCAAACGCCCTTCCCTGGTAAAGGGGAAGAGCGTTCGTCGGGTCCAGCCAAGGGGTGACGGATTACTTGGCGGGAACGATCTTGAAGTTGCGCGGTTCCGGGGCCTTGCTGCCCTTGCCGAACCACTGGTCAAAAATCTTGGCGGCTTCGCCGTTGTCTTCCAGGCCGACCAGGATCTTGTTGACTTCGCCCAGCAGGGCCGTTTCGTCCTTCTTGACGCCGACGCCGATGTCTTCGCGGCTCAGCAGTTCGGACGGGATCTTGTACTTGTCCTTGTCGGGCGCACCCGCCAGCAGGCCGGACAGGATTTCCGCATCCTGGGTGATGGCCTGGACATTGCCGTTGCGCAGCGCTGCCAAGGCCAGCGGAATGTCGTCATAGGACAGAACGCGGGCCTGGGGGAAGCGGGTCTTCAAAGCCTGTTCGCCCGTGGTGCCCTTGACCGCGCCAATGCGGGCCGAGGCATAGCTGTCCAGCTTGTCGGACGCGTCGGCGGGAACCAGGAACTGTTGGCCGGTGACGAAGTAAGGCGTGCTGAAATCAACCACCTTGGCCCGTTCCGGGGTGATGGTGATATCGGCGACGATCAGGTCCACCTTGCCCGATTGCAGCAGCGGAATGCGGTTGGCCGGGTTGGTCGGCACCAGTTCCAGCTTGACGCCGATCTTGTCGGCGATGGCCTTGGCGAAGTCGATGTCGTAACCGACGATGTTGTGGGTCTTTTCGTCCACCAGGCCAAAGGGCGGATTGCTGTCGAACACGGCGGCGCGCAGAACGCCCGCCTTCTTGATGTCTTGCAACTGGTCGGCCTGGGCCGCCTGGCCGAGAACCAGCCCGCCGATGGACAGAACGGCGGCGACGGTCAGGTTAAGGAACTTGCGGTTCATGATGGTTTTGCCCCGGAAAAATCTGTGTTGAACAGATGATTCTCCGATTCTGGAGTTCGCGCAAGATATTTTGCACAAACAAGATAGAAAAATTATATATCACACAGTTATATTGTGTTGTTTATGGCTTCAGCCGAATTTCAGGCCTGATATGGCGCGATATGGCAGGCTCCGCAAGCCCGTTGTCGGGAAGAGCGGGATATCGCAATGGGATCGGAAAGAATGGCGCAACAATCGTCCGTCTTGGGCGCGCTCTGGTTCTGTCGGTGCGCAATATCGCCGTGCCGTCGCCGGTCCAAGAGCGGGTTTCTCCTGGACCGGCGGGCGCGGAAACGTCAGCGTTTGGCGCTGATTCGCAGCAAGGCCGCGGTCAGGGCGTCGATGTCTTCGCAGGTATTATAAAGAGCCAGGGATGGGCGCACCGTCGCTTCCACCCCGAAACGCCGCAGAATCGGCTGGGCGCAATGATGCCCGGCGCGGACCGCGATGCCTTCCTTGTCCAAAGCCGCCCCGATATCCTGGGTCTTGTGGCCGTCCAGGACAAAGGACAACACCCCAGCCTTGTCGGCGGCGGTGCCGATTAACCGCAAGCCGGGCACCGATGACAGCGACCGGATGGCATAGACCAACAATTCATGCTCGTAGCGGGCGATGACGTCCAGGCCGATGGCCTGTACATAATCGATGGCCGCGCCCAGCCCGACGGCATCGGCGATGTTGCCGGTTCCGGCTTCGAAGCGGGCGGGTGGCGGCTGGTACAGGGTGCGCTCAAAGGTCACATCAGCAATCATGTTGCCGCCACCCTGCCAGGGTGGGGTTTCCTCCAACACGTCCTGTCTGCCATAGACCGCGCCGATGCCGGTGGGACCGAACACCTTATGGCCCGAGAACACGAAGAAATCGCAGCCCAAAGCCTGAACGTCGGCCCTGAGATGGGACACCGACTGGGCGCCATCGACAATGACGCGGGCGCCGTGGCGATGCGCGATGTCTACCATGGCCTTGGCCGGGGTGATGGTGCCCAGGGCGTTGGACACCTGGGTCAAGGACACCAGCTTGGTGCGCGACGTGAACAATCGCTCGTACTCGTCGAGCAAAATCTGACCGTCATCATCCACCGGGGCGACTTTCAGCTTGGCCCCGGTCTGGGCGCAAAGCTGTTGCCACGGCACGATATTGGCGTGGTGCTCCAGCCAGGTGACGATGATTTCATCGTCCTTGCCGATATGACGCTGTCCCCAGGATTTGGCGATCAGGTTCAAGCCTTCGGTGGCCCCGCGCACAAAGATGATTTCGTCCACCGATGCGGCGTTCAGAAAGCCCCGTACCTTTTCGCGGGCCGCTTCGTAAGCGTCGGTCGAGCGGGCCGCCAGGGTATGGGCGGCGCGGTGGATGTTGGAATTTTCATGTTCGTAATAATGGCTCAGCCGGTCGATCACCGCTTGTGGCTTTTGCGTGGTGGCGGCGTTGTCCAGCCACACCAGCGGACGGCCA
>JASLCK010000409.1 GCA_030151865.1 Rhodospirillaceae bacterium
CTGGCGCTGCGCGGCCACGGCGATCAATTGTTCGGCCATGTCGCGGATGCGCTTTTTCAGCTTGGCCTTGCGGGCCTGCCAGGCCGCACCGCCCAGCTTGTCCAACTGCACGCCCGCCTGTTCCGAGCCATAGCGCGACAGGACGTCGATGTTTTCCACCGGGACGAACAGCTTGTCGCCGCCGTCATAGATCACCCGCAGACAGTCATGGGGCGCGCCCAGCACTTCCAGCGTCGCCAAGCCGTCATACTGACCAATCCCGTGATCCACATGGACCACCAGATCGCCTTCCGACAGGTTGGAGGCTTCCACCAGAAACTGTTCGGCGCGGCGGCGCTTGCGGGCCGGACGCACCAGACGGTCGCCCAGAATGTCCTGTTCGCTGATCACCGCCAGATCGTCGGTGACAAAGCCGTGTTCCAGGGCCAAGCTGGCAATCGCCGCCTTGCCCAGCGGCAGGCGGAGGGAATCTTGCCAGGACGGGGCCACCTCCAGTGGGGTCGAGCCGTGTTCTTTCAGCAAAGCGCCCAGGCGATCGCGCGAGCCGTCGCTCCAGGCGGCGATGATGACGCGCCGTCCGGTCTTGGTTTCCTCGGCCACATGGCGGGCCACGCCGTCATAGACATTGACGCCCGGCTGCGCCCGCAGATCGGCAAAGTCGCGGCCCTGACGGCCACCGGCATCGACGGTGTTTTCAACACCCTCGGTCTGAGGAAAGGGCCAGAAAGCGCCGGTCGGACGGGTTGCCAGATAGCGGGCCCACTCGTCACGCTCCAGATGCAGCATGGCGGGGGGAACCGGCTGATAGATCATCCCGGCTTCGGCCAGTCCTTGGGTGCGGATAGCCTGACGGGCGTCGTAATATTCCTTGATCTGACCGAAACGGGCTTCCTTAGCTTCCTCCACCTGATGATCCAACGTCACCACGGCGTCGGGCAGATAGGCGAACAGGGTATCCAGCCCGTCATGGAACAACGGCAGCCAATGTTCCATGCCGCCGAATTTGACGCCGTTGGAAACAGCCTCGTACAACGGGTCGGTGCCGGAAACCGGACCGAACAATTCCCGGTAAGCCGTGCGGAAGCGCTGGATTGAAGCATCGTCCAACGCCACTTCGCTGGCGGGGCGCAGATCAAAACGGTCCAGCTTGCCGGTAGACCGCTGGGTCATGGGATCGAAACTGCGCACCTGTTCGACTTCATCGCCGAACAGGTCCAGGCGCAACGGTTCGGGCGCGCCGGGCGGAAAGACATCGACGATGCCGCCGCGCAGGGCGTATTCGCCGGGCTCCATCACCGTATCGGTCCGGCTATAGCCGTTGCGGGCCAGGAAGGCTTGCAGGGTTTCCAGGTTCAGCGGCTCGCCGATACCGACCGAGAAACAGGCCTGGCGGAACATTTCCGGCCCAGGCACCCGCTGCAGCGCCGCACCGATCGTAGCCAGGACGATACGCGGCCCCTTGCGGGGCTGATCGGCCGCCAGACGCGACAAGGTATCGATACGTCGGGCGACGATTTCCACGTTGGGCGAAACCCGGTCATAGGGCACGCAATCCCAGGCGGGAAATTCCAGCACCTCCACCTCGGGGGCGAAGAAATGCAGGGCGTCGGCCAAGCGGGCCATGCGGGCGTCGTCACGGGCGATATGCAACACATCGCCGCCCCGGCCCGCCAGTCGGGCCACGATCAGAGCGTCCAGTCCTTCGGGAGCCCCGGCAATCGTGGTACGGCCAGGGCGGGTCAACAGGTCGGCGAGGATATCGGTCAACGTCTTGCTTGCGCCAGTGTGTAGGTTTTCAACATCTGCATGACGTCGCTGTCATGCTCGGCTGGGGTAGGTTTAGCACCAGTCACCCATAAGAACAAATCAGGATCATTCACTTCCAGAAGTTTTTCAAACGTGGCAAGCTGCGGGTCGGTCAGCTTTTCCAGGGTTTCCTCGGCGAAGCTGCCGAAAAAGATGTCGTTTTCATTGGTGCCCATGTGACGGGCACGGAACAAAAGGCGTTTGCGGGTGACGTCCATTCGGGTGTCCAGCAGTCTATGGTCAAAAATCCAGCCTAGGATATAAAGGCTTTGTTCTCATCTGTCAGCCTGCCGGTATAATTTCCGACAATGCGTCCATCGATTCTCAACCCGCTTTTCACGGAAGTGAACGCCCTGCCCGGCATCGGTCCCCGGCTGGCCCCCCTGTTGGAAAAACTGGTGGGACCCCGCGTGGTTAATATGCTGTGGCACCTGCCCTATGCCCTGATAGACCGGCGCAGTACGCCCAAAGTGCACGAAGCCCGCAACGGCCAGATCGCCACTTTGCGGGTCACAATCGATCAGCACCAGCCGCCGGAAAGTTCCAAGCGCCCCTATCGGGTGTTGTGTTCCGACGAAACCGGCTTTTTGACCCTGGTGTTTTTCCACGCTAAGGGTGATTGGCTGGAAAAGCAGTTGCCCCTGGGCAGCGAACGCCTCATCAGCGGTCTGGTCGAACATTTTAACAACGAAATCCAGATCACCCATCCCGACCACATGGTTCCCCTTGAGCGGGCGGAAGAGGTGATGACGGTCGAACCGGTCTATCCCCTGACCGCCGGTCTGTCGGCCAAGGTGCTGGTCAAGGCCGCCAAGGGGGCGCTGGCCCGCGCGCCGGAATTGCCGGAATGGCAGGATGCCGCTTGGTTTGCCCGTCAAGGCTGGCCGACTTGGCGTGACGCCCTGGCCCTGGCCCATGCGCCGGAAAACGAAAGCGATCTGTCGCCGCAAACCAAGGCCCGCCAGCGCTTGGCCTATGACGAATTGCTGGCCAATCAATTGGCCCTGGCGCTGGTGCGCAATTCGCTGCGCAAGCTGGCCGGACGGGTCATTCAGGGTGACGGACGGCTGCGCAACCTGATTATCAAAGGTCTGCCCTTCACCCTGACCGGGGCGCAACAGCGGTCCCTGGCCGAAATCGATGCCGACATGGTCAGCCCCAACCGCATGTTGCGGCTGCTGCAAGGCGATGTCGGGGCTGGCAAGACTG
>JASLCK010000010.1 GCA_030151865.1 Rhodospirillaceae bacterium
AAAGAATAGCCATCCAACCAAATCACCAACCGCCCTCTGGGCGATCAGTCCAAATAAAATAACCACAGAGACACAGAGTTCACCGAGAGGATAATAAAGTCCCCTCTGTGTCTCTGTGCCTCTGTGGTTAAACTTAAAATTTCTTCTTGTCGATCCTGCGTCGGCTAAACCTGGATTTCCGACACGAACCGCCGGGCCGCTTCGTTGGTTTCGCCAATATTACCGCGCATGCCATCCAAACCGTTGACCACGGTTTCCGCAGCCTGCCCGGCATCCGAGGCCGTTTGCGACACCACGCGCACCACCTGTTCCAACCGCCCCATATCGCTGGTGGCGGCAGAAACGGCGCGACCGATTTCGCCGGTGGCAGCGTTCTGTTCCTCGACCGCCGCCGCGACCGAGGCGGAAATTTCCCGCAACTGGCTCACCACTTCGGAAATCTCGCGGATATCCGCGGCAGCCTGACTGGTGGCGGCCTGAATGGCCTGCACCTGGGCGGTGATTTCCTCGGTCGCCTTGGCGGTCTGGTTCGCCAGATTCTTGACCTCGCCCGCCACCACGGCAAAGCCCTTGCCGGCTTCCCCGGCGCGTGCGGCTTCGATGGTGGCGTTCAGCGCCAAAAGATTGGTCTGACTGGCGATATCATTGATCAGACGCACCACATCGCCAATGCGTTCGGCGCTTTCCACCAGGCCATGCACCTGCACCACCGCCCCTTCGGCGCGGGACGCGGCGGTTTCAGCCACTTGGGACGATCCGTTGACCTGTTGCGAAATCTCGCGGATCGAAGACGCCAACTGCTCGACGGCGGCAGCCACGGTCTGGACATTGCTCGACACCGCTTCCGACGTCTGGGCCGCCACCTGGCTTTCCTGCATGTTGCGATGCGCCCCATCCAGCAAACGCTGGGCATTGCCGCGCAACGATTCCGCCGTCTTGGCCAAACCGTTCAGATTGCTGTCGATACGGGTTTCAAAGCTGTGGGTAAAGCTGCGCAACGAATTCTGACGTTCGGCGGCAACGCGCTTTTCCACTTCGGCCGCTTCGGTTTCCAGGCGCTTTTGCTCGCTGCGGTGACGACGAAAGACTTCCAAAGCACGGGCCATATCGCCGATTTCATCGCGGCGGGCCTGTTCCGGCACCTCGTTCAGGGTATCCGTCACCAATTGATGCATGGCGTTTTTGACATTGGTCAGCGGCTTATGGACACTGCGCGCCACGATCCAGCCCAGGATCAGCGCGGCAATGCCGATGACCGCCACCACCATGCCGAATACCGACATCATGCGACCAAAATCGGCATCAAGATCGTCGGTATAAACGCCGGTGCCGATCACCCAGTCCCACGGCTTGAAATAGATCGAATAAGCGATCTTGTCGTAAGCCTTGCCCGACGTATCGTTGGGTTTCGCCCATTGGAAATAGACGAATTGTGGCGGGCTGGCCAAGCCGCCGCGCACCGCTTCGCGGATCACATAAACCCCGTTGGGATCCTTGAAGTCCGCGCCGCTTTTGCCCGCCAGACTTTTGTTGGCATGGACAACGTTCATCAGTTGCGACGTCCAGACCCACAAATATTCCGACCCGCTGTAGCGGATCGCGCCAATGGCGGCCTTGGCCCGTTCCTTGGCTTCATCTTCGCTGATGGTGCCGGCCTGAGCCTGATCATAGAAGCCCTTGGCGATCGCCCCCCCGGCTTCCGCGATATAGCGCACGCTGTTCATGCGCTGTTCGGTCAAGGCTTTATCGATGAAATGCCCGCCAATGGCAGCCACAACGCCCGAGGCAATGACTGACAGCACGGCCAAGAAGCCAATGCGCCAGCGCAACGATAGGAAAACAGACTGCATTTACCCTGCCCAACTCTTGTAATCATCCCCATGTCCCTGTTCTTATTGTTACAATTCAGAGAAGGACAATCAAGATTTATATAGGAATTGGGTCAAAAGAATAGGCCAACCCAGAATAGAAAACGGGGCCTTGCGGCCCCGTTTCATGGATATTTAAGTAAATTTGTTGTTTCGCGGGAAACCAACGGGAGGAGTTCTACCAGCCGTAGCGCGTTTTCCCAGCCACAAGGTCAAGTCCGACTCGTTTCTGTTCTTTTCACCCATTTTCCAAGACAGACCATCGGCCAAATTGAAAATCTTGATGTCTGACAAACCACCGTCGCGGTATTTTTGCAAAATCACACCACGACCACGGGTCATCTCAGGAATTTCTTCTGATTTAAACACCAGCAGCTTGCGGTTCTGACCGATCACCCCGACCGTATCGCCGTCCATGGGCAGACAGAAAACCGCCTTCTCTCCCTCGCCCAGGTTCAGGATTTGCTTGCCGCTGCGGGTCTGCGCCAGCACGTCGTCGGCTTTGACGACAAAGCCGCGTCCGCTATCGGTGGCCACCAACAGACGGCTGTCGGCGCGATAGGGCAAGGTCACGGCGATATCGGCGTCGTTGGGCAGATCGACCATCAGGCGCAACGGTTCGCCATGGCCGCGCCCACGCGGCAGCTTATCGCCGCCGATGGTGTAAAAACGGCCATTGGTGGCGAAGAACAGGATCTTATCTGTGGTCGCCGTGTGCAAGGTCAGCTTCAGGCTGTCGCCGTCCTTGAACTTGAAGTCGTCGGAATTGTCCACATGGCCTTTGACGGCCCTGATCCAGCCCTTTTCCGACAAGACGACGGTGATGTCTTCACGCTCGATGAAAGCTTCGATCGGCACCACCACCGCCGACGGGGCATCGCCCAGTTCGGTGCGGCGTTTGCCCAGAGCGTCGGGCTGGCCGAACTTGGCCTTGACCTCGGCGATTTCCGCCGCGACCGACCGCCACCGGCTGGCTTCATCGCCCAGCAGGGCCTTCAACGCGTCGCGTTCCTGGGACAGCTTGGCGTGCTCGCCGTTGATTTCCATCTCTTCCAGGCGGCGCAGGCTGCGCAGGCGCATGTTCAAGATGGCGTCGGCCTGCACTTCCGTCAGGTCAAAGGCCTTCATCAGGCTGGCCTTGGGCTCGTCTTCCTCGCGGATGATGCGGATCACTTCATCCAGGTTCAGATAAGCCTTCAGATAGCCTTCCAGGATTTCCAGACGCCGCTCGATCTTGCCCAGACGATGGGTGGATCGGCGGATCAGCACATGATGGCGATGATCCAGAAAAGCGCGCAGCACTTCCTTCAGGTTCATCACGCGCGGCACCGAATCGGCGTCCAGCACGTTCATGTTCAGCGGCACGCGGGTTTCCAGATCAGTCTGACGGAACAATTGTTCCATCAGCAGTTCGGCTTCCACCGTGCGGTTGCGCGGTTCCAGCACAACCCGGACCTCGTGGGTCGATTCGTCGCGCACATCGGCCAGCAGCGGCAGCTTCTTGGCTTCCAGAAGCTCGGCGATCTTTTCGATCAGCTTGGACTTTTGGACCTGATAGGGGATTTCCGTAATGACGATCTGGTAAAGCCCGTGGGACAGCTTTTCCACGCTCCAGCGGGCGCGCAGACGGAAGCTGCCGCGACCGGTGCGATAGGCTTCCAACACCGCTGCGCGGGTTTCCACCAAGGTGCCGCCGGTGGGGAAATCCGGACCGGGCATGAAATTGACCAGATCGTCCACCGTGCAGTCGGGCTGGCCGATCAGGTGGGTCAAGGCGTCGCAAATCTCGCCCGCATTATGGGGCGGAATACTGGTGGCCATACCCACCGCAATGCCCGAGGCACCGTTGGCCAGCAGATTGGGAAAAGCGGCGGGCATGACCACCGGCTCTTCTTCCGTGCCGTCATAGGTGGGGCGGAAATCGACGCTGTCCTCGTCCAGGCCTTCCATCAGGGCGGCGGCCACTTCGGTCAGCTTGGCTTCGGTGTATCGCATGGCGGCGGCATTATCGCCGTCGATGTTGCCGAAATTGCCCTGGCCTTCCACCAGCGGATAGCGGACCGCGAAGTCCTGGGCCAGACGCACCATGGCGTCATAGACCGCCACGTCGCCGTGGGGGTGGTATTTACCGATGACGTCGCCGACGACGCGGGCGCATTTCTTGAAACCGCCCGACGGGTCCAGCTTCAACTGCTGCATCGCGTAAAGCAGGCGGCGGTGAACAGGTTTCAGGCCATCACGCACATCAGGCAGCGAGCGCGAAACGATGGTCGACATGGCATAGGCAAGATAGCGTTCGCCCAAAGCTTCGGCGAGCGGCGTGTCTTTGACCTCGCCCACGGTGGCGGTGTCGGTCATTTCCTTCCTCAACTGCAAACCTAAAAATCGAGTAGATCACCCTTGGAGTCGGGCCACAAGCCGGGATCGTGCGGCAGGCACCCCCTTGCCGTGCGGCCCCAACGCCAAGCGTTCGAGAAAATAGCCGGTCAGACGCAGCCCCGCCAGCACGTCGGCATCTTTGGGTGCGGTTTTTTCCAGAAGAAACTCCGGCAAGGCCAAAAGCTTATCCAGATAAGGCTGTGCCGCCGCCCGGCTGACGGCGCGGCCGCTGCGCGGTGAGACGAAGGCCAGATCGCTGGTTTGGCCGGTCACGGCGCAGTTGGACAAATCCAGCCCGAAGCCCAGTTCGGCCAGCAAGCCCAGTTCCCAATGGACGTAAAGCGCGGCCCAGCCGTCGTCGCCCAGATTTTCCAGCAATCCGGCCAAGCCGTCAAAGGCGGCGGGGTGGGATTGCTGTTCGGGCAGCAGCAGTTCGGCCAGGGCGCAGGCCGAGGTCAGGGCCGCCAGCCGCTTCGGGTCGGAAAGCCAAAGCGCGCTGTTGGCCGACAAACATTCCCAGGTGATGGCGCCCAACTGATCGGGCAGTCTGGCCTGCCATGTCGCCAGCAGCCGATTGCCAGGCTGCAAGGCCCCGCGCGCCGCCTTGCCGCTGGCCCCGCGCACATAGCCCGCCACCCGGCCATGATCGCGCGACAACAGCGAAATCACGGCCCCATGTTCGCCATGGCGGCGCAGGTTCAGCAAGATGGCTTGGTCGGTCCAGTGCATCGGGTCCCAAAAACGAAAAGAGGCAGGCGGATTTGACCCCCAGTCGGGCCGAAGGTCAAATCCTTCGTCCTGCTTACGCCGCCGTTTCCGGCACCATGCTGGCGATACCGTGGGAAAACGACCAATCCTCGGCCCCGGTGGTGGCGATCACCACCATGACATCCTGGGGGCCGATGCCCGGCGCTTGGGCCAGATGCTCGGTCAGTTTCCGATAAAAGGCCCTTTTGGTGGCAAGGCTTCTTGGTTTGCCGGCGGTGATGTGAAACAGCACGAAATCGCCGCTGCGCGGCCCGCCCAGATAGGTCGGGTGATAGACCAACTCGCCGGGGCGACATGGGCGGATCACCTGGAAGCGGTCATCGGGCGGTACTTCGAAACTGTCCACCAGGGCGCGGTGCAGGCTGTCGGACACCGCCCGCAGATAGGCCGGATCCTTGCCGTCATGCAGGAAGATTTGGGTCATCGGCATGATCTTACCCCTCGGCCTGCGTCAGCTTGGCCAATTCACCGATGGCCGAAGCGGCGGTCGGCCAGCCGGAATAGAAGGCCAGATGGGTGATCAGTTCGGCCAATTCCTGTTTGGTCAGACCATTTTGCAGGGCGAAGTTGAGATGAAACGGCAATTGCGCCAGCCGTCCCATGGCGACCAAGGCCGCCACGGTTGCCAGGCTGCGGTCGCGTTTGCACAGGTCGGAGCGGGTCCAGATGTCGCCAAACAACACGTCATCGGTCAGTTGTCCCAATTTGGGGGCCAGATCACCGAAGCTGGCGGCTCCGTGGGTGGGGGTGGGGGTCATCGGTCTGTCTCCTTACGTCTTGACGAAGACAGGCTACGCCGCCACGATCGTTCGGAAAATTTTCAATATCCGAAGCAACCATTCCAAAAAACCGAACGGTCCGCCATGCTGAAGACTCTCGATCTTGATTGCCTGCGCAGTCTGGTGCTGGGGGTGGAACTGGGCAGCTTTGCCCGCGCCGCCGCCCGCCGCAATCGCTCCAGTTCGGCGGTCAGCGCCCAGTTGCGCAAGCTGGAGGAATTGCTGGGCCGGGAAATCGCCGCCCGCGACGGCCGCGGTCTGACCCTGACCCCGACGGGGGAACGGCTGTACGCCTATGCCAAACGCCTTTTGGATATCAATGACGAAGCCCTGACCGCCCTGCAAAGCGCCCCCTTGCACGGACCGGTGCGGTTGGGACTATCGGAGGATTTTGGATCATCCTTTATTTCCAACATCTTGGCGCAGTTTGTTCGCACCCACCCGGAAGTATCGGTCGAGATCGAAGTCAGCCGTAATGCCGCATTGCTGGAACGCATCGGCAGCGGGCGGCTGGATTTGGCATTGGCCTGGGACAGTGGTGACACGACCGCACATTCCGAGGCGATTGCCACGCTGCGCCTGCATTGGATCGGCCCCCAGGGCTGGCAGCGCCCACCGGCCAGCGATCCGCTGCCCCTGGCCAGCCTGGAGGCCCCCTGCGTCCTGCGCAATACCGCCATCGCCGCCCTGGAACAGGCGGATATCCGCTGGCGGCAAAGCTTTTCCAGTGCGGGTCTGGGCGAAATCTGGGCGGCAGTCGCAGCCGGTCTGGGCATTACCGTGCGGCCCGCCATCGATCTGCCGACGGGCTTGCAGATCCTGGACGGCCTGCCCGCCTTGCCGACCCTGGGACTATCCCTGCACCGGGCCGCTGCCAGACCATCAAAAGCGGTTCAGGCCCTGGCCAAGCTGTTGGTGGATAAAATCCACGGTCGGGGACTGACGCTCTAACAAGAGAGGAAAGCCCTGCAACCCATTGAATTATTCTGAGAAATCACTCTTCTCCAGAAAAATCCAATTCCATATCCCCCGGCTTCATGATGGTGCCGTCTGCATCGACAAACGCCACCTTGACCCGTTTGTGATTATGCCTGGAACGCAGCGTCAGCGGCGACTTTCCCCCACCCAACCACAGATCCCCCCAGGCCGTCATCGCCATGAACGGCAAGGCCAGCGCCTTGCCCATGTCGGTCAAAAGGTATTCGGCCCGGCTGCGTTGGCCGGTTTCGCGATATTCGCTGCGCTGGAAAATCCCCGCTTGCGTCAATGCCGCAAGGCGGCTGCTGAGAACACTGCGCGGAATATCCAGATCAGCCTGAAAATCCGCGAACCGCCGCACGCCATAAAGCGCCGAGCGCAGGATCAGCAAAGCCCACCGCTCGCCGATCAGTTCGAAACTGCGGGCTAAATTACAGCGTTCGGCGGGAATCGGCGAACGCCTGACGATTAGGTCTTCAGTCATACGCCACCCTAGCAGGGTTGCAAATCTGTATCCAGCCCGGCATATCTGAGTCTAAAATTCAAACTCAGAAAAGACCCAGAAAAGAGCGGAGGAAACAGACCATGGGAACGGCGAGCCTAGACCAAGAGGACGATCTTCACGATTTTTCCAGGCAAAGCCTTGAATTTGCAGGCATTACAAAAAATACCTACATCCAGGGAAGCGGTCCGGCGGTCATCGTCATGACCGAAATGCCGGGTATCAGCCCGCAAGTCGCCCGCTTTGCCCGCTGGATCGGCGCGGCGGGCTTTACCGTCTATATGCCGTCCCTTTTTGGCCAGGACGGCAAGGTCGCCAGCGCCGAAGAAGGGGCCGCGGTTTTCCAGAAAACCTGTGTCAGCGCCGAATTCCGAGCCCTGGGGGCAAACGAGCCCCGCCCGATCACCGGTTGGCTGAGAGCCCTGGCCCGCCACGCCCACGACCAATGCGGCGGGGTTGGCGTTGGCGCCATCGGCATGTGCTTCACCGGGAACTTCGCCCTGACCATGATGCTGGAGCCGGTCATGCTGGCCCCCGTCCTGTCCCAGCCGTCCCTACCGCTCGACACGCCGACCGCTCTGGACAGCAGTTCAGAGGAACTTCAACAGATTCGCCACCGCCTGGAGCAAGAAGACCTGACCGTTCTGGCTTATCGCTTTCAGGGCGATCCGATCTGCCGGGCAGAGCGGTTTGCCGCCTATGCGCAAGCGCTGGGCCCGCGGTTTCAGGCCAGGGAACTGCCCGACAGCGCGGCTAATCAGGATGTTTCCCCCTTCTTCAAGCGCCATGTGCCGTTTCCCCACAGCGTCGTGACCCAGCATCTGGTCGATACAGCCGGTCACCCAACGCTGGCCGCGCGCGATGAAATCATCGCATTTTTCAAAAAACGCCTGATGCCCTAAAGATCAAAAAACAACGCCGGTGCCTGATCTCTCAAGCACCGGCGTTGTTTGTCTTACCCGTTGGATACCCAAACGCTTGGCGTCAAACGTCGAATTCCAGCCCCATTCCCTGGAAATGCTGGCGCTGTTCCAGCCAGTTTTCCTTGACCTTGACGTGCAGGAACAGGTGAACCCGGCGTTCCAGAATTTCTTCCAGCTCGGTCCGCGAACGCGCGCCGATGTTCTTGATCTGATGGCCGCCCTTGCCCAGCACGATGGCCTTTTGGCTTTCCCGCTGGATATAAATGGTCTGGTCGATGCGCACACTGCCGTCGTCGCGTTCCTGCCACATGTCGGTTTCCACCGTGGCGGCATAGGGCAGTTCCTGATGCAGTTGCAGGAACAGCTTTTCGCGGGTGATTTCGGCGGCCAACAGGCGCATCGGCATGTCCGAGACCTGATCTTCCGGGAAATGCCACGGCCCTTCCGGCAGCAACGAGGCGAAATAGCCCAAAAGATCGTCGGTATGGTCGCCCTTTTGCGCGCTGACCATGAACACCTTGTCGAAGATGCCATAGGCATCGAGCTTGGCGGTCAGGGCCAGCAGGTTTTCGCGCTTGACCAGATCGATCTTGTTCAGGACCAGAACGGCACGGCGTTCGGTTTCCTTCAGCTTGTCGATAATACGGATCACGTCGTCATCCAGACCGCGATCGCTGTCGATCACCAGGGCGACCACATCGGCGTCGGCGGCACCGCTCCAGGCGGCATGCACCATGGCGCGGTCCAGGCGGCGCTTGGGCGCGAAAATGCCGGGGGTATCGACGAAGATGATCTGGGCCTCGTCCTTCAGGGCAATGCCCATGACACGGGTCCGGGTGGTCTGCACCTTGGGCGAGACGATGGACACCTTGGTGCCCACCAATTGGTTGACCAGGGTGGACTTGCCGGCATTGGGGGCGCCGACGATGGCGACAAAGCCGCAGCGGGTGGTTTCACTCATTTCACAGTTTCCAGCATGGCTGCCGCAGCAGCCTGTTCCGCCGCCCGCTTGGACGAACCGCGGCCATTCATAGGGTCCAGCCCGTCCACCCGCACCGACACCAGAAACTTGGGGTCGTGCGGCGGGCCTTCCATTCCCAGCGTTTCATATGTGGGCAGCGGCTTGCCGCGCCCTTGCGCCCATTCCTGCAAGGCGGTTTTAGCGTCCTTGGGCGGTGTCGCCGATTCGGCCATCAGGGCTTCCCAGTGCAGCCGGATGATGGCGGCGGCGGGATCAAGTCCGCCATCGGCGAAAACCGCACCCAACACCGCTTCGCAGCAATCGGCCAACATCGAGGGATTGGCGCGCCCGCCCGACTCCTCCTCGCCGCGCGACACCGCCAGGGCGGCATCCAGCCCCAGGATCAAGGCAACACGGGCCAGGGTTTCGCGCCGCACCAGGGCGGCATGGCGGCGCGCCAGCGCCCCTTCGTTCTCGTCGGGAAAACGGTTGAACAGCATATCGGCGACCACCAGACCCAAAACCCGGTCGCCCAGGAATTCAAGCCGTTCGTAGTCGCCGCCCTTCTTCGCCCCCCGCCCCGTGGTGACGCTGGGGTGGGTCAAAGCATCACGCAGCAAGCCGGGTTGCCGAAACCGGTAATCCAGCGCCTTGCACAGAACCGATAGGCGCTCTTCCATTGCCATAACCTTAATTGATGACGGTCAGCAGACGATCCCAACGGATCGCCCACGGCCACTTCCAGACTTCCCACAAGGCGGCGGAACCGTCAGCCGAGAAGAAGATGATTTCGGCGCGGCCCACCAGATTTTCCGCCGGAACATAGCCGACTTCGCTCAAATAACGGCTGTCTTGCGAATTGTCGCGGTTGTCGCCCATCATGAAGTAATACCCCTGGGGCACCACATATTCGGCAGTGTTGTCCACCGGACCGTCATCACCGAGCGCTTCGTTGATCGGATGCTGCTTGCCGTTGGGCAGGGTTTCCACATAGCGGGTGATGCGGTGCACGCTGCCGTTGGCGTCGCGTTCGACATAATCATCGATCTGGCGGCGCTCCACCGGCTTGCCGTTGATGTTCAGAACACCATGGATCATTTGAATACGATCACCCGGCAGACCGATCAAACGCTTGATGTAATCGGTCTTGTTGTCGCGCGGCACCTTGAAGACCACGACATCGCCGCGCTTGGGTTCGGTCGCCAGGATACGGCCCGAGAACAGGGACGGGCTGAGCGGCAGCGAATGCTTGCTGTAGCCATAGGAATATTTCGAAACGAACAGATAATCGCCCACCAGCAAGGTGGGGATCATCGAGCCCGACGGAATATTGAAAGGCTCGAAAGCGACCGTGCGGACTGTCAGAGCAATCACAACGGCATAGGCGATCGTCTTGATGGTTTCAATCAGACCGTCGGAGTTCTTTTTCGTGTGGGCCATGGACCGTCGGGGACCGTTTCTGGGAAAGATGAAGCCAGCCCCTTGCGGGCATCTGGCGAAAATGGTTTTGGGGGCCGATGTAGCCCGAAAGACAAGGCAGGTGTCAAGGGGCGATGGGGATAAGGCGGGGGCCGATCACATTATCGTCGGCATGGTTCGCCGCCCTGCCCGCTGATCGCCTTATTGCGGGCGGTTATTCGGGAATTGCCTGGATGATCACCACGGCCTCGGCCATCGGCCATTCATCGGTCATGGTCAGATCGATCCGGGCCTTGGTGCCCGGCGGCAACAGGCTTTTCAGCCGGTCCAGGGCACCGCCGGTCAATTCCAGCGTCGGCATGCCCGACGCCAGATTGACCACCCCGAGATCGCGCCAGAACACGCCATCGTTAAAACCGGTGCCCAACGCCTTGGCGCAGGCTTCCTTGGCGGCATAACGCTTGGCGTAGGTGCTGGCGCGCCCCTGCGCCGTGCCCGCCCGGCGTTCCGCCTTGGCCTGTTCGACGGGCGTGAAAATACGCTGGATGAAACGCTCGCCAAACCGCTCCAGCGTCTTTTCGATGCGGCGGATATCGATCAGGTCTGAGCCCAGGCCGATGATCATGCCGAGCGTTCGCCCAGGGCTTCGGCGCGGGCCTGATCCATCAGGGCGCGCATGCGCTTGATGGCGCTGTCCAGGCCGGTGAAGATCGCCTCGCCGATCAGAAAGTGACCGATGTTCAATTCGGCGATGGCCCCAATGGCGGCAATCGGCCCCACGGTGTCGAACGCCAGACCATGACCGGCGTGACATTCCAGGCCGATTTCCTCGGCATGGCGGGCGGCGGCGATGATGCGCTGCAATTCCTGCTCGCGCCGCGAGCCGGTGGTATCGCAATAGGCCCCGGTATGCAGTTCCACCACCGGCGCGCCAATGGCCTTGGCGGCGTCAAGCTGGCGGGGATCAGCCTCGACGAACATGGAAACGCGGATGCCGACTTCCAGCAGCGCGCCGACCATGGGGCGCAGATGCTCCAACCCGCGCACCACGTCCAGCCCGCCTTCGGTGGTCCGTTCCTCGCGCCGTTCCGGCACGATGCAGGCGGCATGGGGCTTATGGCGCAGGGCGATTTCCACCATTTCCGGGGTCGCGGCCATTTCGAAGTTCAAGGGTATTTCCAGCACATCGACCAAACGGTCGATATCCTCGTCCGAGATATGGCGGCGGTCTTCACGCAAATGGGCGGTGATGCCGTCGGCCCCGGCCTTGGCGGCCTGCAAGGCGGCGCGCACCGGATCGGGATAACGCCCGCCACGGGCGTTACGGACGGTGGCCACATGGTCGATATTGACGCCCAGACGCAATCTGCGATTCATCGCTGCACTCAAAGCCCTTGCCGAAAGCCGTCAGTTGCGCGCCCGTTCCACCGAATTGATGGCGGGCGTGGCGCGTAAGGCGGCGATAATGTTGGTGAGATGTTTCACATCCCGCACTTCGATATCGATGATCATCTCATAGAAATCTGTGTTGCGGTGGGTGACTTTCAAGTTCGAAATGTTGCCCAGGTTCTTGGTGATCACCGTGGACAGGTTGCCCATGCTGGTGGGTTCGTTGGCGACCACCAGATGGATGCGCCCGATATGCTGTTCGTTTTCGTCGCTGTCGGGGCTCCAGGACAGATCAAGCCAACGTTCCGGCGCATCGGCGAACTGTTCCAGGGTTTCGCAGTCGATGGTGTGAATGGTCACACCCTTGCCGGTGGCGACGATGCCGACGATACGGTCGCCCGGCAGCGGATGACAGCAGCCGGCGAAATGGGTCGCCATGCCGGGGATCAGCCCGCGAATCGGGGTGGAGGTGATGCTGCCCGGCTTTTTGACCGGCTTTTTGCTGGTGGGGATGGCCGTTTCCGGCTGGGCCATCTGGGCCGCCTGCTTTTGCTGCTGGGCGGTCTTCAGTTCCGGATAAACGGCGGACACCACTTCGCGGCCGGTGAGCGCCCCTTCGCCCACCTGGACCACCAGATCTTCGACGTTGCTGGCCTTGAAGATCTTCAGAACACCTTCCAGGCCCTTTTCCGTAAACTCATAGCCTTCCTGTTTGAAGGCGCGGTTCAGGATGGCGCGGCCCAGATCGACATATTGGCCGCGCTGCTGGGTGCGGATGAAACGGCGGATGCGCGCCCGCGCCCGACCGGTGACGACGAAGCGTTCCCAGGTGGGATTGGGGGTCTGGGCCTTCGACGTGATGATCTCGATCTGGTCGCCGTTGTTGAGCGGCGTCCTGAGCGGCATGATCCGCCCGTTGATCTTCGAACCCACGCAGGTATCGCCGACCTGGCTGTGCACCGCATAGGCGAAATCGACCGGACAGGCCCCGCGCGGCAGGGCGATCAGGTCGCCCTTGGGGGTGAAGCAGAACACCTGGTCCTGGAACATCTCCAGCTTGGTATGTTCCAGGAATTCCTCGGGGTTCGAGGCGTGTTCCATGATGTCGAGCAGTTCGCGCAGCCAGCGATATTGCGAGCCTTCCGCCGGGCGGCCGCCCTGCTTGTAGCTCCAATGCGCGGCGACACCCAGTTCACAGACTTCATGCATGTCGTTGGTGCGGATCTGCACCTCGATACGATGGCGCTCCGGCCCGAAAACCCCGGTATGCAGGCTGCGATAGCCGTTGGGCTTCGGGGTCGAGATGTAATCCTTGAAGCGGTTGGGCACCATCGGATAGCGGCTGTGGATGACGCCAAGCGCGCGGTAGCAATCCTCGACCGAACCGACCATGACGCGGAAGGCCATGATGTCCGACAATTGTTCGAACGCCACGTTCTTAAGCTGCATCTTGCGCCAGATGGAATAAGGGGTCTTTTCGCGCCCCGACACCACCGCATCCACCCCGGCTTCCCCCAGGGTCTGGCGCAATTCCTCAAGGATGCGGCTGATCAGATCGCCGCCCTTTTCCCGCAGGAAGTTAAGACGTGCGATCAGGCTGTTGCGCACATCGCTGTGCAGTTCGGAAAAGGCCAGAT
This sequence comes from Rhodospirillaceae bacterium, assembly GCA_030151865.1. Classification (GTDB taxonomy): domain Bacteria; phylum Pseudomonadota; class Alphaproteobacteria; order Rhodospirillales; family Magnetospirillaceae; genus JASLCK01. The sequence continues at coordinate 13,604 of JASLCK010000010.1, forward strand.
CTTCCAGTTCGTTCTTGATTTCCGACATGCCGATGCGCTCGGCCAAGGGAGCATAAATCTCCATGGTTTCCAGCGCGATGCGGCGGCGTTTGTCGGGATTGCGGATGTAATGCAGGGTCCGCATGTTGTGCACGCGGTCGGCCAGCTTGACCAGCAGAACGCGGATGTCTTCGGACATCGCCAACACCAGCTTGCGGAAATTTTCCGCCTGCTTGGACTGGTCGGACTGCAATTCAAGGCGCGACAGCTTGGTCACGCCGTCCACCAGACGGGCGATTTCGTTGCCGAACATCCGTTCGATATCGGCGAAGGTGGCCGGCGTATCCTCGATGGTGTCGTGCAACAGCGCGGTGATGATCGAAGCGCCGTCCAGCTTGAACTTGGTGAGGATGCCCGCAACCTCGATCGGGTGCGAGAAATAGGGATCACCCGAGGCCCGCAATTGAGAGCCGTGCATCTTCATGGCGAAGACATAGGCGCGGTTGATCGCATCCTCGTCCACATTGGGATCGT
>JASLCK010000034.1 GCA_030151865.1 Rhodospirillaceae bacterium
GCGTCCAGCGGCGCCAGCGTGGTGTTGTCTTCGATGAAGTCGCCCAGCTGCGAATCGCCGTCCTCGCCCATCGGCGTTTCCATCGAGATCGGCTCTTTGGCGATCTTCATGATTTCGCGCACTTTGTTCTCCGGCATTTCCATCTTCACCGCCAGCGTCGCCAGGTCCGGCTCGCTGCCGGTTTCCTGCATGATCTGGCGAGAGATGCGGTTCATCTTGTTGATGGTCTCGATCATGTGCACCGGCACGCGGATGGTGCGGGCCATGTCGGCGATCGAACGGGTGATCGCCTGGCGGATCCACCAGGTCGCGTAGGTCGAGAATTTATAACCGCGGCGGTATTCGAACTTGTCGACCGCCTTCAGCAGGCCGATATTGCCTTCCTGGATCAGGTCGAGGAATTGCAGGCCGCGGTTGGTGTACTTTTTGGCGATCGAGATAACCAGACGCAGGTTGGCCTCGATCATTTCCTTCTTGGCCTTGCTGGCCTCGCGCTCGCCCCTTTGCACGGTGGCGACGATACGGCGCCATTCGGTGATGGGAAGTGCGGCTTCCTGGGCGACATCGCCGATTTCGGCGCGGATGCGGTTGACTTCATTGGCGTGCTTGGTGCCGAAGTCCTTCCACCCCTTGCCGGGACGTTCGGCGGCCTTTTCTACCCAGTTCGGGTCGATTTCGTTGCCGAAATAGCAGTCCAGGAAGTCCTGGCGCTTGATCTTGCAAGATTCGGCCAGACGCAGCAGCTTGCCTTCCAGGGCCATCAGCTTGCGGTTGACCTGATTCATATGGTCGACCAGCTGCTCGATGCGGGCGTTGTTCAGGTGCACGCCTTCCATCAGCGCGACCAGTTCGGCCTTCAGCTTGTCGTACTTCTTTTCGGTGGCGGCAGCGGCCTTTTCGCCCTTGTGCAGGGCGGCCAGACGCTGTTCCTGGACCTTCTGCATCTTGCCGTAGGTTTCGGCGATGCCTTCAAAGGTTTCCAGAACCTGCGGCATCAGCTCGGCTTCCATGGCGGCCAGCGAGATGCTGCTTTCCTCGCCTTCGGCTTCCTCGCCGGTGGGGGCTCCGCCTTCGCCGTTCTCGCCGTTTTCACCCTCGGGGGCTTCGCCGCCTTCCTCCTCCTCTTCCTCTTCGGAAGCGGGGGGGGCGTTTTCTTCCGGCGGACCGGCTTCCAATTCCTCTTCGGAAATGTCTTCGCCGGGGCTGCCATAGGTGGCGTCAAGGTCGATGATGTCGCGCAGCAGCATCTTGCCTTCGACCAGGGCGTCGTGCCATTCCAGCACGGCGCGGATGGTCATGGGGCTTTCGCAGATGCCGCCGATCATCATCTCGCGGCCGGCTTCGATCCGCTTGGCGATGGCGATTTCGCCTTCGCGCGACAGCAGTTCGACCGAGCCCATTTCGCGCAGATACATGCGCACGGGGTCATCGGTGCGGCCCAGATCGGCTTCATCGACATTGCCCGCGGTGACGGAATCGCTTTCTTCGCTGAAGTCGCGTTCCTCGCTGGCGGCGTTTTCCTCGCCTTCCTCGTTTTCGACCAGGTTGATGCCCATTTCGGACAGCATCGACATGGTGTCTTCGATCTGCTCGGACGACACTTCATCGGGCGGCATGGCCGCATTCAGCTCGTCATAGGTGATGTAGCCGCGTTCCTTACCGCGGGCCACCATCTTCTTGACCGCAACGCCCATGGTGTCGAGCAGCGGGCTGTCCAGTGCCTCTTCCTGAGATTCCGAGACGTCCGCCGTGTTGGTCGCTTTGCTAGCCATCCAGTCCTTGCTCCAGGTCGGGCGCCCCTCCCCCAGGGACTCCACGATAGGCCATGATATTTAAGGAATTTTCAGCACAGACGCCAGCGCGTCGAGCAAGAAATTCCCCGCTTGCATAAAAAATATCCTGCGCCGCCGGTCTTTAGCCGTCGTCGCCGGTATCTTTCGGCGTCAACGCCAGGGCGCTGACACGTTCAAAGCTCTCGGGCGTCATCTCTGCCGTCGCGTCGCGTTGCGCTTGAAGCAGATCCGCCGTCAGATCCTTTTGCAGATAAAGCCGATAAGTATGGTCCCAACCTGCGCGCGCTGTTTCGATGGGGCCGTCGGCCCTGGAAAACGCAGCCGGGAAATTGGCGCTGCTTTCCAACAAGCTATCGAGAACCGGCGTCAGGCCGTAAGACCTCAGGTGGCTTTGCACCCCCTCGGAATCAAGCCCACCCCAAACGTCGAGGTGCTTTAAGACTTCCTGTCGAAGCTTGTCAAGCTCGGAATCCATGAAGTGCAGGCTTCCCAACCGTTCCGCACATTCTTCCAAAAGGGAGGGATGGTTGATCATGGTCAACAGCAACAGGCGTTCCTGCATCTGCCAAGCGGGCGGCGGCATGGGTGGACGGCCCGCGCCGGGCAGACGTCCATCGGGACCGCGATCAATGGAATGGGGTCTGAAATTATTGCCAAATCCGCCGCGTTGGCTGCCAAAATTCCGTCCCATCTGCGGGCGCGGCTGCCAGGGCGTGCGCTCGGGCCGGGCCGGGCGCAGATGCTGATAAAGCCGTTCGTCGAAATCCTGCTTATAAAAACCCTGAACCCGCTGGTCGGTGATCTGGTGGGCCAGATCGGACAAATACGCTTTCAGCGCGGCGCGCCGTTCCGGTGTATCGGTGGGGTGGGTGGCGACGGCCAGCCCCCACAGCACGTCGGACAGGGGGCGCGACTGATCCAGCACATCTTGCATGGCGGCGGGTCCGCGCGCCTTGATCAGACTGTCGGGGTCTTCGGGCGCGGGCACGGTGGCAAAGCGCAGCGATTGGCCCGGCTTTAAAAGCGGCAGGGCCCGTTCGGCGGCCTTGGCGGCGGCGCGCTGTCCGGCGGCGTCACCGTCCAGGCAGATGATGGGTTCGGGGGCCATGCGCCACAATAATTCGATCTGCTGTTCGGTCAGCGCGGTGCCCAGGGGCGCCACCGCATGGGCAAACCCGGCGCGGTTCAGCGCGATGACGTCCATATAGCCTTCGCAGACGATGATCGACCCGGCGCGCGCCGCCGGTTCGCGGGCCTGGGCCAGACCATAAAGGACGCTGCCTTTATGGAACAGCGGCGTATCGGGCGAATTCAGATATTTGGGTTGGCCGTCGGCCAGGATGCGCCCGCCAAAAGCGATGACCCGGCCGCGTCGGTCGGTGATGGGGAACATCACCCGGCCGCGGAATCGGTCATAAGGTTCACCCCCGCCTTCGGGGGCGATCAGCAGGCCTGCCTCGACGGCCATGGCGTCGCTGATGTTGGCGGCTTTCAGGGCATGACGCAGCGCGGTACGGGAATCGGGTGAAAATCCTAAGCGAAAGCGGGCGATGGTGTTCAGGTCCAGTCCGCGCCCGCGCAGATAATCCAGCCCGACATGCCCCTTGGGGCCGCGCAGTTCCTTTTCGAAGAAGGCGCAGGCGATTTCCATGGCGTCGTAAAGCGAGGCGGCGCGCTTGGCCTTCTCCCGATCCTCGGGGGCTTGGCGTGGCACTTCCAGCCCGGCTTCCTGGGCCAGCCGTTCCACCGCTTCGGGAAAGCTGAGATGGTGGCTTTGCATTTCGAACGTGATGACGTCGCCATGCGCCCCGCAGCCGAAGCAGTGATAGAAGCCTTTTTCCTCGTTGACGGTGAAGCTGGGGCTTTTCTCGTTATGAAAGGGGCACAAGCCCGAATATTCCCGACCTTTGCGAGTCAGCTTGACCCGCTTGCCGATGGTCGATGCCAGCGACACGCGGTTGCGGATCTCGTCTAAAAAGGACGGAGGAAAAGCCATGCTCTTGAATGCTCCAGCCGATCGAGCCGGACATATGGGGCGCGGACCAGAAAGGTCAACGGCGGTTCGACCCCAGCCAAACCGCCGTTGCGATGGGTCAGCCCATCAATTGGGCTTTAACCGTGGCGCTGGCCTTGGTGAAGTCCATCTGACCGGCAAAGCGTTCCTTCAGGGCGGCCATGGTGCGGCCCATATCCTTGAGACCGGCGGCGCCGATTTCGCTGATGACGGCGGCGGCGGCGGCGGCCACTTCCTCTTCCGACATCTGGGCAGGCAGGAACCGCTCGATAATGGCGATTTCTTCGGCTTCCTGCTGAGCCAGCTCCAGACGGCCGCCCTGTTCGTAAAGGGCGATGCTTTCGCGGCGCTGCTTGGTCATGGACTGCAGCATTTGCAGGATTTCTTCTTCGGGAATGCCGTCGGCCAGACCACGCGGACGGGCAGCGATGTCCCGATCCTTCAGCGCGGCCAAAATCAGGCGCACGGTGGACACGGTGCGGGCGTCCTTGGACAGCATGGCTGTCTTGAGCGCGTCACTAAGCTGTTGGCGCAACATATCGATTGGCCCCTCAATTACCCCAGCATGTCGGAAAGGAGACAGCCTACAGGAAAGCGGCCTTAAAAGCAAATTTATAACCTGTTGAAAATTCAGGGTTTATCAAAATTCACACAGGGCTTGACGGCGCGCCCGTTTTTGCCTATTTACGCAGAAATTTGCCTGCCGCCTAAGTTCCCCGCCCGGGGATCACGGTGAGTCTTGCCCTGAATGCAGGACTCGCCCCCATCTGCGCGCACGGCCGCACCGAGTTAAATAGGGATTTATTGATGACTCAGAATCAGCCGGAAGCCCGCTCCTTCAGCCCGCGTCCTCCGGGGGCCACCGCTGCCGTGGTCCTCGCCGATGGTACGGTGCTGTGGGGCCGAGGCATCGGCGCGGCCGCTGCCGCCGTCGGCGAAGTGGTGTTCAACACCGCCATGACCGGCTATCAGGAAACCCTGACCGATCCCAGCTATGCCGGGCAGATCATCACCTTCACCTTCCCGCATATCGGCAATGTCGGCACCAATCAGGAAGACGTGGAAACCGGTACCCCGGCGGCCCGCGGTGCGATTTTGCGCGCCGATGTCACCGATCCGGCCAACTGGCGTTCGACCCGTCATCTCGACGCCTGGATGAAGGCCAATAACATCCCCGGTATCACCGGCGTCGATACCCGCGCCCTGACGCGGCGCATCCGCGATATCGGTGCTCCCAACGGCGTGATCGTCCATTCCCCGTCGGGTGAATTCGATCTGCCCGCCCTGCACAAGCTGGCTGCCGATTGGCCCGGCCTGGAAGGCATGGATCTGGCCAAGGATGTCAG
>JASLCK010000061.1 GCA_030151865.1 Rhodospirillaceae bacterium
CCGCCAACGCCATCTTCGAAAAACTCAGCCGACTGCCTGCACCTTCTGAATGAGTCGGTGCACTAGGCGGTGAACTCATAAACAGGATTCCCAGACTCGGCGCTTTGTGATTCAAAGGCCTCCTCATCCAGAGGAGGTTGATTGATGACGCGGCGGCGCTACGAGTTGACGGAGCATGAGTGGTCGATCATCCAGCCTTTGTTGCCGAACAAGCCACGTGGCGTCCCTCGTGTTGATGATCGTCGGGTTCTGAACGGCATCCTCTGGCGCTTTCGCACCGGTTCGCCCTGGGCGGAAATCCCGGAGCGTTACGGTCCTTCGACGACCTGCTATAACCGCTTCGTCCGCTGGCGCAAGGCTGGCGTCTGGGACCGGCTTTTGGAAGAAATTTCAAAAGCCTATGACGGCGACATCGTCATGATCGACTCGACCTGTGTCCGTGTTCACCAGCACGGAGCCACGGGAAAAAAGGGGATGCTGACGATGGCTGCATGGGACGTTCCCGCGGCGGCCTCACCAGCAAAATCCACGCGCTCGTCGATGCGGAAGGTCGCCCCGTCGTCCTCCGACTGACGGCGGGACAGGTCCACGACAGCATCGAGGCCGAGGCCCTGCTGGATGGAATGCTGGACGACGGCGTCACCCTGCTGGCCGACAAGGGCTATGACAGCAACGCCATTCGGGAAAATGCGCACAAGCACAAAGCTTGGGCCAACATCCCGCCGAAATCCAACCGCAAAGGCAGCTTCGCCTTTTCCTCCTGGGTCTATCGTCAGCGAAATTTAGTCGAGCGCTTCTTCAACAGGATCAAACAGTTCCGAGGAATCGCAACCCGATACGACAAAGACCCGAGAAATTACCTCGCCGCTGTCAAACTCATCGCGGCGAGGCTCTGGTTATGAGTCTTCTACCTAGGCCGGGAAACTGTCCCAAGGCAACCGGCGCCTTGTCTTCCCCCGTCAGGGGCAGCAGGGCGGCCTGTCCGCTTTTGCGATCCCCCACCGCCAGTTTACGGCCGTCCAAGGTGACGGTCAGCAGGTCGGGCACAAAGGACAGGGGCTGTATTTGGTCGCTGCCCAGGTCCAGACGATGCAGGGCCAGCTGGGGCGTCACACCATCGATGGCTGCCAAGAGATTGGTCGAAAAGGCAATTTCTGCTTTCAGCGGCGTGACCGCCAAGGCGATATCGCCGGTCACGCTGTCATCTGCGGTGTTCAGCAGGGTCAGACGTCGGCTGTTGGGATGCTGGATGAACAGTTGCTTGCGCACATCCGGCACTGTTTTCAACAAAGCGGGGGAGGCTGAGTCGCTGTCAGTCCCAAAGGAAGGGGCCATTGGTGCTGTGTTCAGCAGAACAGCGAGCAAAACCAAGAAAACTGTGCGCACGACCATACCAGCCTGTCTCTTCCAGTGGAGGGGGCACTGCAAAGGGTGCCAGTCTGAGAATGAGACGCAGAAAGGGCGGCGGCAACTGTAAAGGCAAGCGGGGGGAGGGTGGGCCGCGTTTCCGCGAACGCTTAGGCCGGATCGTCCAGTAACCGGCCTTGGCGCAAGATCAGGCGGCGGTCGGTGGTTTGGCGCACAAAATCTTCGTCATGGGAAATGATCACCATGGCCTGGGGCAGGGCTTGCAAAATCTCGATCAATCGGGCGCGGGTGTCCGCGTCCAGGGCGTTGGTGGGTTCGTCCAGCAACAAGACGTCGGGCTGCATGGCCAACACGGCGGCCAGGGCCACCAGCCGCTTTTGTCCGCCCGACAGCTTGAAGGTGATGCGGTTTTCCAGGCCCGCCAGTCCCAAGCTGCGGAGGGTCGCGTGGGTGATGGCGGCGGCTTCGGCGCGGCTTTTGCCCTGGTTCAGTGGGCCAAAGGCCACATCCTCGGCCACGGTGGGGCAGAACAACTGATCATCGGCGTCTTGAAACAGCAGACCGGCGCGCGGACGCACGGCGGCGAAATCTTTTTCGCTGCGGCAGACCTGTCCAAACGCGGTGATCTGTCCCTTCTGCGGCGTGATCAAGCCAACCATCACATGCAGCAAGGTGGTCTTGCCCGCACCGTTGGGACCGGTCAGTGCGACCCGTTCTCCCTGCCTTAGGGTGAAGTCGGCATCGCTCAGCACCGGATGGGCGGGGCCATAGGCAAAGGTGATCCCGGAAAGCTGAAACAAAACGTCGGTCATCCCCGATCCCCGATCAGCACCAACAAACAGAAGAGGATGGACAGGCCAGCCGCCAGACGGTCGCGCCGGGTCAGGGGGGCTGTGTCGGCCAATCCATGCAAGGTGCCGTTAAAGCCCCGGCAGCGCATGGCGGCGGAAATCCGTTCCGAGCGTTCCAGGCTGCGTACCAGCAGCATGCCGAACAGATAGCCGATACTCTGCCAGCAATGCAGGGAAAAGCGCATGCGAAAGCCCCGCGCCTTCATGGCTTGCCGCAGGCGGTTATATTCTCGGTCCAAGACCGTAATATAGCGCACGGTGAAAACCAGCAACTGCGCCAGTTTTTCGGGAAAGCCGAGACGGCGCAAGCCTTGACCCAGCAAAATCACCGGCACCGATCCCAGCAAAGCCAGGATGGTCAGCATGACGGCATTGGACTTCAACAGAATATCGACGGCATGGCGTGTCCCTTCTTGACTGGCGGGCAGTCCCCACAGGGTGAACAGCGTCGCCCCCGGCGTGGTGAAGGGCAGAAAGGCCAGCACCGCCAACATGAAGCCTTCCAGCGCGGCCAAGCGTTTCAAGGTCGTACGCATGCTCAGGCGCGCCGTCACAGCCAGCAGACAGGCCGCTCCAAACATCACGACCAGACCAGCCAGTTGGTGCAGCCCAACAATGGTGGCGGCACAGATCAAGGTGACGAACAGCCGTATCCCAGGATCAAGAATGGGGGAGGCTGGGTCGCAGTCAGGGGCTAGACTCACCTCATCACAGCCGCATTCTCCTTCGGGCGGGGGCGACAGGCTCATTCGATATTTTCCCGGCGTTTGCGGCGTTCGGCCAGCCCAAAGGCCAGGCCGCCCAAGCCCAGGATCACCCCCAATCCGCCCAGGACGTCATGCATCCAGATTTTTTCCTGATAGGCGTCGAGCTGTTCACGCAAGGGGCGGATCTGGCGGGCCAGGCTTTGGTCGAGATAGTTTTTTAAATCCCCGTCGATTTGCCCGGAAGAGGAGGGGGGAGGAAGGATCGCACTTGCGTCGCCCTGGGGGGGCAATGCGGCAGACCCTGACGGCGCGGGCAGGGTGGGGGGCAGATCGGCGGCGGGTATGACGGTGCTGGCTATATGGCCGTCCTCGCCATCGACGGTGATTTTGTGATCGATGCGCCGCAGCGCCTGATACTGGAACTCCCCTTCGGCGGTAGTGGTCAGGGTGGCCAAAACCGTTCCGTCCGGAGCGGTGATGGTGACTTTCCCCTGCTGAACCCGTCCACCGGGGCTGAAGTAAGCATAGCCATCAATCTCGACCCCGCTGGCCGAGGCAAAGACTTTCATCTTATGGGCCGAAGCGGGAGAGGCGGCCAGCAGCAGACCGGCGCAGACCATTGATAGGGGGAGTTTACGCATAAACGGGCAATCCCAGGAATTCCGGTTTGACGCGCGCCAGCAGACTGATGGCGGCAGCGCTGAACACGGCTTCAATCACGGCTACCGGCAGATGGGCCAACACCACCAGCCGGGCGGCGGTGGCGAATTCCTGCCCCGACAGGGTTAAGACACCGGCCACCATCAGGGCGGTCAGCAAAACCCCCAACCCACCCGCCAGACCGGCGCTCCAGCCGATGCGGGCGGAACTAAGCGACGGGCGGCGGATCAGGGTCAGGAACAAGGCCCGGCAGAGCAGGGCCGGGACCGCCATGTTCATGACATTGACCCCTAGCACCATCAATCCGCCAAAACCGAACAGCACCGCTTGCAGCAACAAGGCAACGAAAATGGCGGGAAAGGCCGCCCAACCCAGCACGATGCCCACCAATCCGTTCAGGATTAGATGCACCGACGACGGCCCGACCGGAAAATGCACGAGGGCGGCGACGAAGAATACCGCCGACAAGACGCCGGTCTGGGCGATGCGTTCGCTGTCCAGGCGGCGCAGCCCATAGCCCACCCCGGCCACGGACACCAAACCCCCGCTGATCAGCATCGGCAGAGACAGAACACCATCGGGAATATGGGCCATGATCGGGCTGCCTTACTTCATGTCCACGGCTTTAACCCACAAGGTACCGCCCAGTTCGGCGGCAGCGGGCTTGCCGTCGGGGCCTTTGATGTTGCCTTCGGCAATGGCGTTGAAACCCCACCAGCCGGCTTTGGGCAGACCATAGGCAAAAAGGCCGTTGGCGTCGGTTTTGACCACCTGGGTGATAAAGGGATCGGCGGCGGGTTTGACGCTGCCGTCATTGACCCATTCGATTTCCACGCGGGCATTGGCCAGGGGCTTGCCGTCCTTACGCACCACACCGCGGAACAGATTGCCGGTCCACAGACCATAGGGGCGGGTCAGGGGCTCGATCTCGACCGGCAGGCCGACCAGTTTGTCCCAACCCTCGCCTGCGCCGAAATCCACCACCACTTTGGTGTAATGGATCAGGAAATGCTTTTCCGCCGCATCCCAATAGGGGGCGGGCTTCAGATAGAAAATATAATCGCCGGGTTTTTTGACCTGGTAGCTGGCCTGATAGGCGGCTTTGCCGTTGACCTGTTGCTTGACCAGGGCGGCTTTCAGATCGGTCTTCTTACCGTCCGCCAGCACGCCGAATTCTACGGGTTCACCCATATCCATGGTCGGCCCACCTTCCATGGGGTGGGTGAACAAGGCGTTCAGCGTCAGCTGATGATCGCCGTCATCGGGCAAAATGTCCGCCGATGGCAGCAATTCCTGGAAATGCGCCTGGGCGGCCAGCGGGGCCAGACCGGCACAGGACAGCACAATGCTCGCGCACAAAGCCTTGGACAGCATAACGGGGTTCCAATGGTGGTAAGCGGTATGAAGATTTTTTCATTTTTCATACCATCGGCTTTCCCGTCAACTCTTCATTCCGCCTCGGCTATGCTGATGGGGACAGATCAGAGGGTAAGGGACGCATGGAACGGGTGACCATTTCGCTGGATGAAGGCTTGCTGGCTGAATTCGACGGTTATTTGAAGCGTAAGGGCTATGCCAACCGCTCGGAAGCCATCCGCGATCTACTGCGCGAACGGCTGGATGCCGACACCCTGAGCGAGGACCGGTCGGAACATGCGGTGGCCTGTCTGTCCTATGTCTATAACCACCATCAGCGGGAATTGTCGCGCAGGCTGGCCAAGGCCCAGCATGCTCACCACGACATGGTGCTTTCCACCCTGCATGTGCATCTGGACCACGACAATTGTCTGGAAATCGCGGTGTTGAAGGGGCAAACCGCCACGGTGCGGGCCTTTGCCGACGCCACCATCGCCGAAACCGGCGTGCGTCATGGCAATCTGCATCTGGTGCCTGCGCAAATGGTGCAGGAAACCCACACCCACGGGGGCGATGATCACGCACACCCTCATGCCCACACCCATATTTTCACTCACCTGCCGCCGCGATGAGAGGGCAGGGGGAGAGGGCAGGGGAGTTTGGCTCGCGCTTATGGCTGAGGCAGCAGGGAGTTTAGCTCGCACTTGGGGCCGGGAGCGCGGGCAAAGAAAAAGCCGCTCCCCGGGGGAAAGGGAGCGGCTTGGCGGCGTTCATGGACCCGGCGACGGGTTTGGTCTGGCCCCGTCAGGCGGGGGTTTCCTGCAACGCCTGCTTCATGGATTTTTGCAGCTTTTCAAAGGCACGAACTTCGATCTGACGCACCCGCTCGCGTGAGATGCCGTATTGCTGGCTCAAATCTTCCAGCGTCATCGGTTCTTCGCGCAGGCGACGTTGGGTCAGGATGTCGCGTTCGCGGGCATTGAGGCCGGTCAGGGCGTTGGCCAGCATGTTGCGGCGGTTGCCCGCTTCCTGACGTTCGGCCAGTTCGGTTTCCTGGTCATCGCGTTCATCGACCAGCCAATCCTGCCACTCGCCTTCGCCATCAATGCGCAGGGGCGCGTTCAGCGAATGGTCGGGGCTGCTCAGACGGCGGTTCATGTTGATCACGTCAACTTCCGGCACGTCCAGTTCCTGGGCGATCTTGGCGACGTTCTCGGGGCTGAGATCGCCTTCCTCGATGGCCTGCATCTGGCCCTTCAGGCGGCGCAGGTTGAAGAACAGCTTCTTCTGCGCGGCGGTGGTGCCCATCTTGACCAGCGACCAGCTGTGCAGGATGTATTCCTGGATCGAAGCGCGGATCCACCACATGGCATAGGTGGCCAGACGGAACCCGCGATCGGGATCGAAGCGGCGCACGGCCTGCATCATGCCGACATTGCCTTCGCTGATCATCTCGCCCAGCGGCAGGCCATAGCCGCGATAGCCCATGGCGATCTTGGCAACCAGTCGCAGATGGCTGGTGACCAGACGGTGTGCGGCGTTCTGGTCCTCGCTCTCGCGATAGCGTTTGGCCAGCATGTATTCTTCCTGCGGGCCCAGCATGGGGTATTTGCGGATCTCTTGCAGATAGCGCGAGAGGCTTCCTTCCGGGGCAATGCTCAGCCGAGCCGTCATGACCGCCATTTGTCTGTCTCCCTTCCTCTGACCGCCGGACAAGGCGGTGCGGGGCCAAGGCCCCCGGACATTTGCGGACGGCCCAAACGGCCAACCGCTCCACTCGTAACCTGGAAAACAGAGTACCTCAGTTATGTAGTCGGGTATAGAGCTTTTTTAAATACCCTCTAAGGACGATATTAAGTCTTTCATATCACTTGGTAAATCAGACTCAAAAAACAGTCTTTCGCCGGTTGCCGGATGGATAAAACCCAGCCGGAAGGCATGCAATGCCTGGCGATCAAAGCCCATCAGGGCCTGGCGCTGCTCCTCGCTTAAGCCGCGCATCTTGGCGGTACGCCCCTGTCCATAGACTGGATCGCCGACCAGCGGATGACTGATCGAGGTCATATGGACGCGGATTTGGTGGGTGCGCCCGGTTTCCAGGCGGCATTCCACCAGGGCGGCGACATCGCCGAACGTCTGCAGGACCCGATAGCGGGTCAAAGCGTGTTTGCCCCCTTTTCTGACCAGGGCCATCTTTTTGCGGTCGGTGGGACTGCGGCCGATAGGGCCTTCGATCACACCCACCGGCGGCACCGGCACCCCCCAACAGACGGCGCGATAGGCCCGCGCGATGCTGTGTTGGGCGAATTGTTCGGCCAAACCCTGATGGGCCAGATCGGTTTTGGCGGCGACAATCAGCCCGCTGGTGTCCTTATCTAAACGGTGCACGATTCCGGGGCGTTTGACTCCGCCTATTCCGCTCAGGGTGGCTGCGCAATGGTGTAAGAGGGCATTGACCAAAGTTGCAGAGCTATTGCCCGGGGCAGGGTGAACCACCATCCCATTAGGTTTGTTCACCACGATAAGATGGTCATCCTCATAGACGATGGTCAGGGGGATGTCTTCCGGCTGCGGGTCGGCGGGCTCGGGGGCGGGGATTTCCACGCCATAGCTTTCCCCCGCCTTGACCTTGCGGCTAGCCCCGACATCCAGGCCGTCGTTCAGATCCTCGACCATGCCGTCTTCGATCAGCGCTTTTAAGCGCGAGCGCGACAGGTCGGGCAGGGCTTCGGCCAGAAACTTGTCCAGCCGCATCCCGGCTTGTGACGGCTGCACCGAAAGCGTATGAAAGATGTCTTCGGCGTCGGTCATGGCGTCGGTTCCCAATTTCTCATCAAACGGCAGAAGCTGACGGAAAGCATGAAGGCGCTCAAGGGATTAGTGATCGGCATGGGGCTTCTGATCGTTATTGGTCTGGGGCTGTTGGGTTATGGCGTGATGCGCAATATGGGTAAGGCGCCCGCGTCTGCCGCCGCCAAACCCGCGGCGGAGCAGGCGGTTTCCGCCCTGCCGACCGCTGGAGCCAGGACCTATTTCTCGGCCGAGGTGTCGCTGGCGCCGGGCGAGAGCTTAGAACAAATGGTTGCCGTGGGCGACCGTTTGGCGCTGCGGATCGTCAAATCCACCGATCAGGGCGGTGAACAGCGGATCGTGTTGATCGATCCGGCCTCGGGCCAGATCGGCGGCAGCATCGCCCTGGTGCTGCAAG
>JASLCK010000105.1 GCA_030151865.1 Rhodospirillaceae bacterium
CCGGGCCTTGCCGGAAATGCCCTGAGCATCGCGCAGAAACTGAAGATCGGCGCTTGGCATATGCCACTGCACGCCCAGCAGGCGGTCATCGATGGCCAGATCGGCCCCCACCACTTCGACCCGCTGCAATTCGCTGGCGGCAGACCCGGCACCGGGCGGGGCCAGCAAAGCGTCGAACGCTTCGGCCACCGCCTGGGTGGAATCGACGCTGTCATTATCGGCGTTGTCACCCATGCCCAGGCTAAAGCTGCCCTGGGCATCGCGGCGTAGACGGATATGGGGGTGCAAAAGACGCAGACGGCGCGGCGCGATCATGCCGCGCATCAGGGCCGGGGCCGACATGGCCACCGACAATTCCGGGACCGAGGCAATCACCCCTTGAGCATCGGACACGGCGCGGGCATTGATGGCGCGCACTTCCAGCGTGTGGCTTTCGCCATCCCAAACCAACACGGTTTCGTCCAGTTGGACACGAAAACCGGCATCGGGACGCGACAGTGCATCCTCGATATAAGGGGACAGAAAAGCCAGATTCAGCGGGCCTTCGGACAATCGCAAACCCAGCCAGGCGGCCAGGATCAGGGCGGTTGTGCCAAGGGCTCCGAGAAGCTGGAACAAACTTCTGACGGTGCCGTGAACCACCCGCTAACCTTTCTCAAACTACGCCGTAGGCTTGACCAAGGCGGCAGCTTTGCCCAGTCTGAAAAAAAACACAACAGCGGTGACGTCCTGTGACCTTCCTTTTTAACGCAGATCGCCTGCCCCGCCCCTTTGACGCCAATATGGCGCAACGCTATCGGACAGAATGGCAAGAACGCGCAGCCGAGCAGGACGATCCCGCCCTGACCGCCTTTATGCAGGGCGCGCTGAGCGATGCCCAAACCGCCCGGTTGTTGGATGCGGTGTTTGGCAACAGTCCTTATCTGTCCGATTGCCTGATGCGCGCACCTGGGTTGCTGCGCGACCTTCTGGCCCAGGGGGCCGATGGCACCCGCGACGCCCTGTTCGCCGAGGTCGAGGCCAAGGGCCGGGGGCAGACCGACACCGCCGCCCTGATGCGCGATCTGCGTATCGCCAAACGCCGCCTGGCCCTGCTGGCCGGGCTGGCCGACATTGCCCAGGTCTGGCCGCTGGAAAGCGTCACCCAGGCCCTGTCACGCATGGCCGATGTGGGGTTGTCGCTGGCGTCGGCCCATCTGCTGCGCCGCGCCCATGATGCGGGCGATCTTGTGCTGCCCCACCCTGACGAGCCGGAAAAAGACAGCGGTCTTTTGATTCTGGGCATGGGCAAGCTGGGCGGATTCGAGCTCAATTATTCGTCCGACATCGACATCATCGTCTTTTACGACGAGGACAAGGTGGAGTATCGGGGACGCCGGTCGGTCCAGGAACTGTTCGTCAAGATCGCCCGCGAACTGGTGCGCATCATGGAAGAACGCACCATCGACGGCTATGTCTTCCGTACCGATCTGCGGCTGCGCCCCGATCCGGGCTCGACACCCGCCGCCATTTCGATCCTGGCCGCCGAAACCTATTACGAATGTTTCGGCCAGAACTGGGAACGCGCGGCCATGATCAAGGCCCGTCAGGTGGCGGGCGATGTGGACACCGGCACCGCTTTCCTGCGTTTTTTGCGCCCCTTTATCTGGCGCAAGCATCTGGATTTCGCCGCCATTCAGGACATCCATTCCATCAAACGCCAGATCAACGCCCATAAGGGCGGCGGCAAGATCGCCGTGGCGGGCCATAACATCAAACTGGGGCGCGGCGGCATCCGCGAGGTCGAGTTCTTTGCCCAGACCCAGCAACTGATCTGGGGTGGGCGCGACCCCGATATGCGCACGCCCCGGACCTGCGACGCCCTGGCGGCCCTGGCCCGCGCCGGTCATGTGGAAGAAAGCGCCGCCGTCGAAATGGATGCGGCTTACCACTATCTGCGCGGGTTGGAACACCGCCTGCAAATGACCGATGACAAGCAGACCCAGACCCTGCCCGACGATCCCCAACGACTGGAAGCGCTGGCGGTTTTCGCCGGGTACGAAGGGGTCGAGGATTTCAGCGCCGCCCTGCGCCAGCGTCTGCAAACGGTGGAAGCCCACTATGCCCGCCTGTTCGAGGACTCGCCCGAACTGAGCGCCGCCGGCGATCTGGTGTTCACCGGCGGCGAGAACGACCCCGGCACCATCAGCACCCTGACGGAAATGGGCTTTGCCGCCCCCGACACCGTCTGCGGTCAAATTCGCGGCTGGCATCATGGCCGGGTGCGCGCTACCCGCAGCACACGGGCGCGGGAACTGCTGACCGAACTGACGCCCAGTCTGTTGCAGGCCCTGGCCCGCACCGCCGACCCCGATGCGGCATTTCAGCGCTTTGACGCCTTTTTGGCCAGCCTGCCGGGCGGGGTGCCGCTGTTCTCACTGTTCCATGCCAATCCGACGCTGCTTGATCTGGTGGCGGAAATCATGGGCGATGCGCCGCGTCTGGCGGAAATCCTGTCGCACAACACCACCTTGCTGGACAGCGTGTTGAGCCAGGGCTTTTTCGACTCGCCGCCCGCCGCCGCCGAACTGACCGCCGAACTGAGCCGCGCCCTGGAAGAAGCCCGCGATTATCAGGAAGACCTGGACATCGCCCGGCGCTGGACCAACGATCAGAAATTCCGCGTCGGCGTGCAGACCCTGCGCAACATGCTGGAACCCCAGCAGGCAGCCCATCACTTAAGCGATATCGCCGATGCCGCACTTTGCGCCCTGGCCCCTCGGGTTCAGGCCGAATTCGCCCGCAATCACGGCGTCTTTCCTGGCGGTGACTGGGCCTTGGTCGCCATGGGCAAGATGGGCAGCCGGGAAATGACCGCCAATTCCGATCTGGACCTGATCTTGGTCTATGACGTGCCGGAGGAGGTAGAGGCATCGGACGGTCCCAAGCCGTTAATGGCGGGGGTTTATTTCTCGCGCCTGACCCAACGGATGATCAACGCCATCACCGCCCAAACCGGCGAAGGACGGCTTTACGAAGTCGATATGCGGTTGCGCCCGTCGGGCAGTTCCGGGCCGATCGCCACCAGCCTGACCAGCTTTGCCCAATATCACGACACCATGGCCTGGACCTGGGAACATATGGCCCTGACCCGCGCCCGCGTGGTGACCGGCGGCGACGGGCTGCGCGGCAAGATCGCGGGCGTGATCCACAACACCCTGTGCCGTCCACGCGATCCCGACAAGCTGCTGCTCGACGTTGCCGACATGCGCGAACGCATCGAACGCCAGCACCACACCACCAACCCGTGGGAGGTCAAGCATCTGCGCGGCGGTCTTGTGGATATCGAATTCATCGCCCAATATCTGCAACTGCGTCATGCCGCCCAACAGCCGGACATTCTGGCCAATTCCACCGCCGCCGCGCTGGAGGCTGCCGCCTGTCTGGGGGCTTTGGTCGATACCGACGCCGAACTTCTGCAAGACTCGCTGCGGCTGTGGTCGGCCATCCAACAAGTACTGCGCCAAACCATCGAAGGGCATTTTTCCGAAGACAAGGCCCCTGGAAATTTGAAACAGGTCCTGGTAC
>JASLCK010000112.1 GCA_030151865.1 Rhodospirillaceae bacterium
GTCGTCGCCGAATATGGCGGGGAAATCGCCACGTTGCAGGCCAAGTACAACGACGAAGCCGCCGCCCGCGCCAAGGCTCTTTTCGATGAAGCCGTCGCTTCGGGTGCTGTCGCGACCGAATGGCGCGATATCACCGGCGACCTGATCGATCTGGTGCCGCTGCATGCCCGTTACGCCGATCTGACCGTGGTCGGCCAGACCGATCCGGAAGATGGCGACGTGCTGGCCGAAGGCCAGCTGGTCGATCATCTGGTGCTGGAAGCGGGCCGCCCGGTGCTGGTGGTGCCCTATGTCGGACGCTATCCGGTGGTCGGCAACAAGGTACTGGTGGCCTGGAATTCCAGCCGCGAAGCCACCCGCGCCATCAATGACGCCCTGCCACTGCTGGCCCACGCCAAGCAGGTCAACGTTCTGGCCATCAACCCAAAAAACGGGCGCAAGGGGCATGGCGACGTGCCGGGCGCCGATATCTGCCTGCATCTGGCCCGCCATGGCGTCAATGCGGTCTGCGAAAGCATTCAGGCCCAAGATTTGGATGTGGGCGCAATGCTGCTGTCACGCGCTGCCGATGATGAAGTCGATATGCTGGTGATGGGGGCTTATGGCCGTTCGCGCCTGCGCGAACTGGTTCTGGGCGGGGCGACCTTGCATGTGTTGCGGCAGATGACCGTACCGGTTCTGCTATCCCACTAGAGCAAACGCTGTTTTTATAAAAGATCGGGCTGCGGTTTCACACTGCGGCCCGATCTTTTGGTTGATGAAACAAATTAATATCAACCGCAAGATATGAAAATCCCAAGATATCCAGAAAGACAGGCAAGACAGAATTACTAACACGTATAAAGTTTATGGTTATTCCTCACAAGTTGTGCCAAAACAGATCTTCCTTTCTTAAGATCCCCGATGCCTCGCCATGGCCAGACAGGCCCAAGACAAAATCGGACTACATCCGCCAAAACTTCCCAGACGGGCGCTTTTGCTCAGTCTGGCGGTTCTGGTCGGCATCAATTGTCTGGTGTTGCTGCTGGCGGGCCTATCGCTGAGCGACGGCAGGCGGGCACTGCACCAACGTTCGGTGATCAGTTCGCAGAACCTGTCGGGCCTGCTCAATCAGACCATTTCCGGCGAACTGACGCGAATCGATCTGGCCCTGCAACACCTTACCAGCGCCGTCCGTTTCGATAAAACCCATCCTGAGCTGAAAACCAGCTTAAGCGACGAAACCCTGAACAGCGAAAAACCGCTGATCCCGGAAGTCTTGAGCCTGCGCATTGCCGATGCCGACGGCATGACCCGCAAAGGCACCGATATCGATCCGCAAGGACCGTTCCAGACATCGGCGGACCGATCTTATTTCCAACAATTCCAGGCCGATTCCAGCGACCGTTTGGTGGTGTCGGACCCCTTGCAAGGACGCCTTAGCCGTCAATGGGTGATCATCCTGGCCCGCCCCATCGTCCTGCCGGATCACCATTTCGCAGGCATTGCTTATGCGGTGTTGCCGCTATCGCATTTTTCTGACCTGTTCGCCCAACTGCATTTGCGGGCCAATGACGCCGTGGCTCTGCGGGCCAACGATTTATCGGTGATTGCCCGTTATCCTACCGTTGTCAGCGGTGCCGCCGCCATCGGCAACAAAGCCGTTTCATCCGAACTTAAAAACATGGTCGCAGTTTATCCCGAACGCGGCACCTACCAAGCCCGCGCCGGGATTGACGGCATCGCCCGCATTCTGTCTTACGAGCAGATTCCACGACTGTCCTGGTACGTAGTGGTTGGGGTGGATCATGATGCCTTTCTGACCGGTTGGTATGGACAGGTCGTCAAGGTCGCGGCTGTACTGGCCGCATTTCTCCTGATCAGCCTGACGGGCAGCTTTCTGCTGTGGCGCGCCTATCTGGCCCGCAGCCGGGCCGAGCAATGGCTGGAATTGATCGAATTTTCCATCGATCATGCGGGCGAATCCTGTCTGCTGATCGCCGCCGATGGAACACTGATCTACGCCAACTCTGCCGCAGCCCGCTTGTTTGGGCGCAGTCGAGACGATCTGCTGACCTGCCGAGCCTGGGAATTGCTGGCAATCTCGGAATACCAAGAATGGCGTCAGCATTGGCGTAAGCTGGAAACCGGCGAACCGGTCAATTTGGTCAACCGCATCCGGCGTGGCGATGGGGCAGAAGTGCCGGTCGAGATTGCCGCCAACTACATCGCCTATCAAAACCAGGAAGTTGACGTCACCTTTGTGCGCGACATCAGCGAACGGTTGAGCCACGAAAGCCAGATGCGCAAAGCACTGGCGACGTCGCAACATCTGAGCCGCACCCTGGCCCGTAAGAACGAGGAAATGGCCCAGTTCACCGAAGTGCTGGCCCATCACCTGCAAGAGCCGGTGCGGCTGCAGCATGTCTACACCCAGTATCTCGCCCGCGAGCTGCCTTCGCCGCTGTCACCCAACGCGCAACAAGCGATGCAGACAGTTATGGATGGGGCGGTGCGTTTGAAAGCCTTACTGCGCGACGCCCGGATGTATCTGTCGCTGGAACAGATCCAACCGGAAAACCAGCTATGCGACGCCAATGCCGCTTTTTCCACCGCCTGCAAGCGGTTGGAGGAAACTATCCAGCGTTACGGCGCAGTCATCGAATGCGCCGCTCTGCCCAAAGTGGCCATCGATCCCAAATGGTTGCCCACGGTTTTTTCCGTGCTGCTGGAAAACGCCATCAATTATCGCCGTCTGGATACCCCGCCCCATATCCGGGTTGCCGCCGAACAACGCGATGGCGAAGCCGTCATCACCGTGACCGACAACGGGGTGGGGATTCCCCCGCAATTTCATCAGCGGATTTTCAAGGTCTTCGAACGCCTGACACCCGAGCACCATCCCGAAGGAACCGGTATCGGCCTGACGCTGGCAAAAAAGATCATCGAAGCTGCCGAGGGCCGCATTTGGGTGGAAAGCCCGGGTCCCCACGGCACCCGGATTTGCCTGTCCCTGCCCGATCAGATCCGCCCCAAAGGCTGAATCAGGCGACCCCCAAGGGCAATTCATGTTCCGTCTGGGCGCTGACCTTCAAGGCGCGGCGAATGATTTTACCACTGGGAGTGCGCGGCAAATCGGGTTGGAAGCGCACTTCGTGGGGGCACAGGCCGTCACCCAGATGGTCACGGGCATAGGCCATCAGCTCGCGTTTCAAACGGGGGCCTGAACTGAAACCGGGATTGAGCGCGATAAAGGCGACAATGCGTTCATGCAGCAAGGGATCGGGCAGCCCGATCACCCCGATTTCCGCCACCGCCGGATGGGACATCAACACCGCTTCAACCTCGAACGGGCCAACCATCCGGCCCGCCGATTTGATCACTTCGTCGCCGCGACCCAAGAACCAGTAATAACCCGCCGCGTCACGGCGCACGAAATCACCGGTGAGATGCCAGCCTTCCATTTCTTCTGGCAAGGCCCCACCCTCACCACCCAGGCTGCGCCAGGGCGGCAGACTGTCGGCGCGGATCGCCAATTCGCCTTCGACGGCGCTGGGCGGCAATTCTTCCACCCCATCCTCGGTGCGGCGCACCAGGGCCAGGGCGACACCCGGCAGGGGACGGCCCATGCTGCCGGGAACCGGTGGGCTGTCAGGCGTATGGGCCAGGACAATGCCGCCGGTTTCGGTTTGCCACCACGTATCGCGGAAAGCCACGCCCAAAACGTCGCGGCCCCACTCCACCGTGTCGGTGGATAAGGGCTCGCCGCAACTGGCGGCCAACCGCAGATTAAGCGGACGGAACGACCGAGCCATGGCAGCGCCACCACCGATCAAAGTACGGATCACCGTCGGCGTGGTGTACCAGACCGAAACGGGCTCGTCTTCCAGAACGGCAAGGCAGCGGGTTGCGGTGACGGGGGACGGATCCATCAGGATCGCCGCGCCAATCACCAGCGGCGCCACCAGACCGAAAGCCGTGTGGGTGATCCAGCCGGGCTCGCCGGTGCACCACAGCATCTCGCCCGGCTGTAGGGCAAAGGCGGCGCGGGCACTGTCAGCCATGGTCCGAAAGGCGGCGATATCATGCATTACGGCCTTGGGCCGCGACTGACCGCCGCTGATGGGCGCGGTGGTGCCGCTGGTGAAATGCATCATCACCGCATGGCTTGCTGGCAGATCGGGCATGGCGAAACCACCCGGTGGCAAGCTGGCGCACGCCATGGCGGCGGCCAAATCCAGACAATCGTCAGGACGGCCCAGACCATCCAAATCCCCCACTGGATCATTGGTCAGCAAAACATGACGCAGATTGGGCAACAGGGGCCGCGACGGCATCACCGATTGCCGATACACCTCGCCGCCAGCGATCAGGATGCGCGCATCGCCCAGTTCCAGGCGGGCCAGAACCGGATCGGGTCCCAGATCGGCAAAGATTGGGCAGTAAACCCCACCCGCCCTCCAGATACCCAGAGCGGCGACCACGGTCTGTGCGGTGCGTCCAGTCATCACAGCCACGGTTTCGCCTGGGGTCAGGCCCAGGCGCACCAGCACGGCGGCGCAGCGATCAACCGCTTCGGACAGTTCGCGATAGGTCAGGCTGCGGCGTTCGTCGCCCTGCCCGAGAAAACGCAAAGCCAAAAGATCACCGCCACCCGCCGCGCATTGCGCGCCAGCAAGGTCAAGCAGCTGGTTGGTCGCCGGAGCCGATCCGGATGCAGTCGTGAAAGCCATGCCGCATATTGACCGGCGTTCACGCATCGCGCAAGCCGCGCATGACAGCGATCAATAATCGCTGCAGTGCGGTATAAAACCGACCCATCTGTGACCGGGGTTCCCCCTCTGCACTGCTTGCTTTGCCAATCAATGGCTGCGGTTAAAGTCGCTCAAGCCCACCTGATAGCGGCGGCTGCGTATGAAGTCACCCGCAGCGCGGCATTGAGCAGCCTCATCTTCCAGCACATGCCGCACGATCGTGGTGCCGTCCGGACGATCCAGCATGCATTCCGCCCATTCGGCGGCGATAATCATGTTCAGATGTTCGTGATCGGCGATGGCTTCGACCTGATCAGGGTTCAGGCCGCAAAT
Source organism: Rhodospirillaceae bacterium (assembly GCA_030151865.1). Taxonomy (GTDB): domain Bacteria; phylum Pseudomonadota; class Alphaproteobacteria; order Rhodospirillales; family Magnetospirillaceae; genus JASLCK01. Next base: position 5,067 of record JASLCK010000112.1, read on the forward strand.
CCCGATACAATCTTGGAGCGTCAACATGGGACCTCCTTCCCCGGGACTTATGCCCGGTTGGCGTATCCTCACCATACCCACAAAGTAGCACAGGTTTATCAAAATTTAAACCGGAGCGACCATCGCCACATCTATGCCTAAAGCCCAGATCATATTTAACAAATAAAAATAGTTATACAAAATTAATATTGCAGAACTTTATGTTTAATGTTCAAATTTTTACAAACAGAGCGACAAACGCCAGGAGAACGGTATGACTCACGCCTCCCCCCGTCCTGTCCCGATCCATCGCAGCGATCTGGAATCCTATTTCTTGCGCCATGACGGGGGCGAACAGCTTTACAGCAAATGCCTGCGCTTCGAAGATGCGGGCGTGCTCGGGCGGTTTGACGATCTGCTGTTGTCCAGTGTGTTTCAGCCCTTGTTTGATTGCCGCACCCTGGCCCCCGCCGCCCATGAAGCCTTATTGCGGGTCAAGCGCGATGATGGCGGCATCCTGTCGCCGCAGCAGGCCTTTGACCTGCCCAAGACGCCCAAGGAATTTGTCTTTTTCGACCGCTTGTGCCGCACCGTACATGCGCTGAACTTTGTCAGTCAGGCGGAATCCAGCGATCTGTTGTTTCTGAACGTCGATGGCCGTCATCTGCTCAATGTCGGCGGCGGTCAGCATGGCAGCGCCTTTGAAACCATCTTGAATTATTGCGGCCTCAATCCGTCGCAGGTGGTGATCGAAGTCCTCGAATCCCGCGTCCCCGACCTGGACCGTCTGATTGAAGCCCTGGCCGCTTATCAGGCGCGGGGCTATCGCATCGCCATCGATGATTTTGGCTGCCAGCATTCCAACTTTGACCGACTGTGGCGGCTGTCGCCCGACATCGTCAAGCTGGACCGCAGCCTGATTGTCGAATCCACCGCCAACCCGCGCGCCCGACGGGTGGTGCCCAAACTGATCGAGATCATCCACGATCTGGGGGCCAAGGTGGTGTGCGAAGGGGTGGAAACCTTTGATCAGCATTTGCTGGCTTTTGATGCAGGCAGCGATCTTGTTCAAGGCTTTTATTATGCCCGCCCTGCCCCGGCCATGGTCGGCCCCAAGCATCGTATCGAAGCGCCGTTACAGCGCCCGCCCCACTTGGCCAGCGGCTTTTAACCAACGGCTTTAAAACGCAAACGACCCGCCAATGGCGGGCCGTTTTGTTGTGGAACAGAGCCTTATAACCAGCGTCGTCCCTGACGTTTCAGTTCCGACCCCTCGTGCCGTTTCAGTAAGGTCAAAACCCGTTCGACCTTGCGCACATGGGCATGATCCCAAGGATTGTGCCGTCGGGCAAAGGCGACCTTTTCCTCCCATTCCACGATCATATCGCGGGGACGGTCAGGTTTGGCCTGTTCGCCGGTCAGGGCGCCAATGGTCAGGTTGTAATCGGGGTGCAGTTCCGCCGGAATGGCGCTGCGGTATTCTTCCCACGACAGAACACCGGCCAGATACATCTCATGCACCCAATCGGCCATTTGCCGGGGCGTCATGTGACGAACCGTCGCTTCGGCGTTGATGGGCGGCGGCAGGGCAATCACGTCCGAGGCTTCATCATCCTCAAGATCGGCGTCATCCAAGGGCTCGCCCGTGGAAAACGGGCTTTCCAGTTCGGGCAACAAACGCGGTTCGCGCAGTTCGCGCGGCAGACGCTTGTCCTTGGACAGCGGACGGGATTGCCGCCAAAGAAAGAAATCCAGCTTCATCGCGTCTTCCTTAAATATCAGGGCCTACAGACGGGTTCCCCTTTGTTAAGCAAGCCGTGGGCCAGAGGGTAAATCCTGTGAAAACAATATGTTAAACAGACACACTTTCTACCCCGGCAAAGTTTCGCCCCTTCTTGGCGGCAAAATTTACCTGTTACCCGGCAGTCATGACCGGGCCGGAAAATAAAATTTAAATTGATTGAGTTCCCTGTCCGCCTGATCTATCCCTGAAGGCAAGAGCCTGTATAATACAGGCCACTGCACCGACGCGTTTGAGAGGCAGAGGATAAAATGATGGCTGATGCGGCCAACGCTGCGTTGGATCAACGGGCGGCGCGCTTGGACTTGTCTGCGCGCCTGCCGAAAGCCATTGCCATCGGCACCGCTGCTTTCTGCTGGGCCAGCGCCGCCTGGGCCGGGCCGATGACGCCCAGCCCGCTGGCATCGCACAAGGCCGTTTACGAGATGCGTCTGGCCACCACCAAGCTGTCGGGCGGCGTCACGGGCGCCAGCGGTCAGATGACCTATAAGTTCGCCGACCGCTGCGATGGCTGGACCGTCGAAAACCAGACCCAACTGACCTTTTCCTATAACGACGGCGCTCCGGTGGCGACCACCTGGAACTTCGTCACCTGGGAATCCAAGGATGGTCTGCATTACCGTTTCCGCGTGCGCAGCACCCGCGATGGCGTGATCAGTGAAGAGATCGACGGCACCGCCAATCTGGATGCGCAAAGCCATGCCGGTCAGGTGAAGTACACCCTGCCCGAGCCCAAGACCATGACCCTGCCCAAGGGCACCTTGTTTCCCACCGAACATACCTTGCGGCTGCTGGAACTGGCACAAAAAGGCGACCGGCTGATCAGCCGTACCCTGTTTGACGGCACCGGCCTCGACGGCCCGGCGTCGGTCAATGCGGTGGTCAGTTCCTATCTGCCCGCCAACAGCACGCCCTCGTCGGATAATCCGTCGGTCAACGCCACCTTGCTGTCGTCCCAGTCGTGGCGGATGCAGATGGCCTTTTTCAATCAGGATGGCGACGGCACGCCCGATTACGAAGTGGCGCTGCGCTATTACCTGAACGGGGTTGCTGACGAAGTGATGCAGTCCTTTGGCAGCTTCACCCTGAAGGGGACCTTGCAATCGCTGGAGCCGTTGCCCAAGCCGGAGTGTTAACGGCGTTTCCGCCCTCGTTTCCGCCCTGCCCCAACAAGAAAGGCCGATGGTTTCCCATCGGCCTTTCTGCTTTTCATCTGGCAGGATGATCAGACGACGGGCTTGCCCACCGGCAGCACGTCACGACCCCACAGATCCTTGAAAATGGCACTGGCCATCATGTACCAAGCCAGGCCGGCGCAGACGATCAGATCCCAGGCGGCCAGATGGCCCCAGGCTTCGCCGCCGTCGAAATGTTCGACGATCAGACCAACGAACCCAATCATCAGGGTGGTGAAGGTCAGGAACATGGCCTTGCTGACCTTGAGCGAGCCGATCCACAGGATCGACGAATACATCGCCCAAGCCACCAGGAACCAACCCACATCCTGCTTGCTGGCCTTGAACAGATCGAACTTCGACGCAACCACCAGCGCGCACAGGCTGATCCAGAACGCCCCGAACGAGGTGAACGCGGAATAGCCGAAATTGTTACCCATCTTCTGTTCTTGCAAACCGGCGATCATTTGCGCCAGCCCACCGAAGATGAACCCGATCCACAGGACCGGCCCCATGCCGACCCATCCCAGATTGTGAAATTGCAGCATCATGGTGGTCAGACCGAACCCGGCCAGACCAACCACCGCCGGATTGCCGAGCTTCGGCTGGGCGGCGACGACCTGCAAAGGACTCTCTAAAGCGATTTGAGAGATTTGCGACATTCCCTATGCATCCTTCTTGGGATCCCCATTTGAGCGGGGCGTTTTTGTTTAATCCCAGAGAACTCCCTGTAACGGCTGCCTGTGCTTTGTTTTGGCAGCATTCTTTTTTTACGCCTCTGATGGGCAAGGAATGCATAACTGAGAATAACCCGATCAGCAATCGGCTTTTTACCAATGGGCGATTTTTCTCAAAAGAAAAGAGCCTCACGGTGGAGGCTCTTTTTTGCAAAACGACAGGATTGAAAGACGAGAAATCAGGCTTTGACCGCCCCACGCTCGCGCTTTTCCACCCGCGACATCGACGCGAACAGGCACACCGCCGCCCACAACAGGGTCACCCCCAGGGCCAGCAGCCAGCGGTTATCGGCCAGCATCTGGGCGGGCTGCATATAGAACGGGGCGCGCACCAGAACCAGGGCGTGGGCCACCGGATTGATGGTCATCAGCGCCGACAGCCAGAACGGAGCCTTTTCCACCGGGAACAAAGCGCCCGACAGCAGCCACAGCGGCATCAGGAACACCATCATGATGGCATGGAAACCCGATGAGCTGCGCATGCTCCAGGCAAAAAAGAACCCCATGGCGGCAAAACCGGTGCTGGTCAGCACATAGCTGAACAACAGAAACGCCAGCGAGCCCAATCCCAGATGCAGCCCCAGGAAGGGGGCGGCGACGGTGAAGATCAGCACCTGGACCATGGCGATGGCAACGCCGCCCATCACCTTGCCCAGCACGATGGCCATGCGCGACACCGGGGCCACCAGCACGCTTTGCAGGAAGCCGGCGTCGCGGTCTTCGATAATCGTGATGGAACTGAAGATGCTGGCAAACAGCATCATCATCAACATCACGCCGGGATAGAAATATTCAAGATAGCTGACGCTTTCCATGCCCGGCGCGCGGAAGGACGAGTTGAACCCCGATCCCAGGAACAGCCAGAACAAAATGGGCTGGGCGACGGTTCCGACCACCCGCTGGGGCTGGCGCATGAAGCGGATGAATTCACGCTTGGCCAGGGCGAAGGCAACCTTGATCATTTGGCTTCTCCGCTTTCCTGATCCTGACTGGCCTTGCCGGTCAGATGAATGAACACGTCTTCCAAGGCGGGCTGCTTGATGGCGATGCTGTCGATGCGGTCGCGATAGCGCGACAACAGGCTTTCCAAAATGGGCAGGCTGGCGCCGTTATCGGTTTCTTCCAGGCGCAGTTCATCGCCATGGCGACGCAGGCGATAGCCCAAATCGGCCGTGATGGCGGTTTCCAGCGCTTCCGGCTGGCGGCTTTGCACCACCACCATTTCCCGGCCCAGACCCGCGCGCAGGGTCTGCGGGCTGTCATAGGCCAGCAGCCTGCCGCCCTTCATGATGGCGACGCGGTCAGCGTCCTCGGCTTCCGAGAAGATATGGCTGGTCATCAGCACGGTCATGCGGCGCTTGCGCTGGATGGCGTGCAGCGCCTCGACAAAATTGCGACGGCTGGCGGGATCAAGGCCGGTGGTCGGTTCGTCCAGCAGCAGGATGCTGGGACGGGTCAGCAGACACTTGGCCAATTCCACCTGACGGGCCAGACCGCCCGACAGCGTATCAACCTTGTCGTTCAAGCGACTGCCCAGATCGGACCAGTCCAGCGCTTCGGGACAGCGGGCGGCGAAGTCAGCCGCCGACAGGCCGTAAAGATCGGCGTGCAGCTTCAGGTTTTCCTGCACCGACAGATGTTTGTCCACCGCCGGGCTTTGGAAGACCACGGCCATCTGGGCGCGGGCCTTGGCCGGGTCGCGCAGCAGGTCATGACCACCGATGGAAATCTGCCCCGAGGTCGGATAGCACATGCCGCACAAAATACGGAACAAAGTCGATTTGCCGCTGCCGTTGGGACCGGACAGAATGCAGAACTGTCCTTCCCCGATCGTCAGCGACAGATCGTCAATGGCGGTACGCGGCGGCGTCTTCCGGCTGCCCGGATAGACATGCGTCAGGTTTTGGATGGCGATCATGGCTTTCCCGAAAAGGATCGAATATCAAAAAGCGCTTACGCGCCGCGAAACGGCCCCCCACAGGCCACCCCCAGATGGTATCCCGACGACCAAGCCCCCGCCCCCTCAACATCGGCTCGGCCCTAGTCGGGGCGGTAGATGGGGCCAAGCGGCGGCATTGTCAAGCAATGCCGCCTTGTTGTCGGATCTAAATTACTGGTTCAAAGGACGACGTTCACTCCACAACCGCTCGGCCAGAGCAACCGCCTGGGCAGGATCATCGGCCCGTCCCAACAGACGCAGGGCGATGGCGGCGGTCGATGTCACCACGCTGTGGGCGTAAGCATCGGTCCAATCGCCCGCCCACAGGACCGCCAGACGGGCGGGGTCCATGTCGGGATCGGCCACATTGCCGGGACCGCTTTCCACCAGGGCAGGCCAATCCTCGGCAAAGGGGGCGCCGTCCAGCAACCCTTCCAACGAACACGGCTTTTCCGGGCGGCGCTCAATCTCGCCGCCATCGCCCTTGAAGCAGGCGATCCGGTCCATCCCCATCAGGCGCGAAGCATCGCAATGCACGGGGCGATAATTGGGATGGAAGACACTCATCAGCGAAGCGCGGGCGCTGAACGGATTGAGGTTGCGCGCCACCGTATGCAACGGCGAACGCAGGCCCAGAAGCTGTTTCAACTCCATGATATCGCTCAAGCGTGGATGCAGAACCTGCATCGGCACAAAGGTAAAATTGCCATCCCGCAATTGTGCCGCCGCGCTTGTCAGATCATCGGCCGCCGACAATCCCAGCGCCGCCAGGGCGTCACGGGTATAAAGCCGCCCGGCCGTATGGCCGTCGGCCCCGTGCATGGCGACCTTGATGCCGTTTTGCGCCAGCAGCAGCGCCGACAGAATGAACAACGGCAACTGACGGCTCTTGCCTGCATAGGACGGCCAGTCCAGATCGACGCGGGGCATGTCGGCGGGAACCGCAATGGCGTCACGGATGGCCAGAGCAAAGCCCGCCACTTCCTCGGGCGTTTCGGTCTTGACCCGCATCAGGCACAGAAACGCCCCCAACTGCACCGGCTCCACCTGCCCCGCCAGGATCATCGTCACGGCGGCGCGGGTTTCGTCCAGGGTCAAGGCCCGGCTCAGATTAGGCCCCTTGCCCAGAATGCGGACATATTGGGCAAACGGATGTTCGGCCATTTGGATCAGACCGCCTTGCTGTGTCGGGCTTCGCCCGGCTTCAGATAACGGTCGAACACCGCACAGGCAGCGCGTACCAGCGGACGGCCTTCCTCGGTGATGGTCAGGACACGGCCCTGACGCACCAACAGACCATCGGCCTGCATGCTGGACAGACGATCCAGATCGGCGTCGAACTGGGACGGATCAGCCCCAAATTCAGCGCAAACCGCATCCACATCCAAAGACAGATCACACATCAGCCGTTCGATCAGAGCGCGGCGCAGACGATCATCGTCATTGATGGCAATGCCGCGCGCCACCGCCAACCGACCGGCGCGGATGGTGTCTTTGTAAGAATGGATGCCGCCATCATTGGCGACATAACCCTGGGGCAACGACCCGATGCCCGACGCGCCGAAACCCAGCAAAACCGGAGCGGCGTCGGTGGTGTAACCCTGAAAATTGCGGTGCAGGTTCTTGGCGGCCAGGGCCTGCGCCATCTCGTCATCGGGCAGGGCGAAATGGTCCAGACCGACCTGAACATAACCGTGATCGCTGACCAGACGCTGCTTGGCGCTTTCGTACTGACGCCAGCGTTCCTCGATGCCCGGCAACGCTTCTTCCGGGATCAGCTTCTGATGCTTTTTCATCCACGGCACGTGGGCATAACCGAACAGCGAAATGCGCCGGGGCGCAAAGCCAACCGCCAGATCGATGGTTTCCAACAGGCTGTCGGTGGTCTGGTACGGCAGGCCATAGACCAGATCCATGTTGATTTCCGGCACGCCATGCTTGCGCAGCCAGTTGATGACCTGGGCGGTCACGTCATAGGGCTGAATGCGGTTGATGGCCTTTTGCACCGTCGGATTGAAGTCCTGCTGACCGATGCTGGCCCGCGTGACACCAGCCTCCGCCATGGCGCGCACGTAATCCTCGTCCGCCGTGCGGGGGTCAAGCTCGACCGCCACTTCGGCATCTTCGGCCACCAGGAAGCGCTTGCGCAGCCGGTCCACGGTGGCGACAAAATCAGCCGGGGTTAGGATGGTCGGGCTGCCGCCGCCGAAATGCACATGCCTGGCGGTCATGCGGGTCGGCAGGCGTTCGGCCACCATGTCGATTTCGCGCCACAGGGCATCCATGTAATCGGCGATGGGGGCGTACTGCTTGGTGATCTTGGTATGACAGCCGCAGAACCAGCACATTTCAGCGCAATAGGCGATATGCAGATACAGGGACAAAACAGCGTCGGTCGGCAGTTCCCCCAACCACTTGCCATAGGCTTCAGCCCCGACGCCGGGATGGAAATGCGGCGCGGTCGGATAGGAAGTATAGCGGGGAACCCGCAGATCGTATTTAGCCGCAAGGTCTGGGCGCATGGCTGATCCTATTTTAGAAGGGGGCCAGACTACTCCCCTTGAGGCGGCGGATCAACCCGACGCAATAGATGGTTTTCCCCGTCCCGACAAGGGCTTGACCAAGGATAAGCCCCTTGTTTCACCCAGGGTTTCATTCGTCCATCGGCAAGGGCGCGCCCAGCAGTTCGGAAAACTCCTCGGCGGGCAAGGGACGGCTGAAGAAATAGCCTTGTGCCCCGTCGCAACGATGCAGCCGCAGGAACTGATGCTGGTCCGATGTTTCCACCGCCTTGGCATAGACCCGCATGTTCATGCTGTGGGCAATGGCGGTGGTGGTGCGCACCAGTTTGGCTTCGTCATGATCGGCGCCGACATCGCGCAGAAATTCCGGAGCGATCTTCAACGCATCCACCGGGCTGTTGCGCAATTGGCGAAAATCGGTACGCCCCAGGCCGAAATCGTCCAGCGCCACCCGCGCCCCCAACTGACGCAGCCGCTCGATCACCTTGGAAACAGCCGGATCAGCCTCCATCGCCACGGTTTCGGGAATCTCGATATCGAGCGAGGACGCAGGCAAACCGGCACGTTCCAAATTTTCCTTCAGCGCCAAGACAAAATCAGGATGTTGCAGTTCGGTCTTGCTGACATTGATGCACAGCCGCAGATCAAAGCCCTGAGCCCGCCATAGCGCCGTCTGGGCAAAGGCGGTTTTCATCATCCAGCGGCCCAGCGGCACGATCAGGCCGCTTTCGCGGGCCAGCGGCAAAAACTGGCCCGGCACCATCAGCCCGATGTCGGGATGTCGCCAGCGCAACAAGGCCTCGGCCCCGGTGACGGTGTTGCCCGCCAGTTCGATGATCGGCTGGTAATGCAGTTCCAGCTTGCCGTCTTCGATGGCGCGGCGCAGTTCGTTTTCCAGAACCTGCCGCTCGAAGGCCCGTTCCGACAGATCGGGCGAGGCGAAGCGGAAGGAATCGCGGCCCTGCTTCTTGGCCGAATACATGGCCTCGTCGGCCAGATGCACCAGATCGGCGGCAGTGTCGCCATCGGCGGGATAAAGGCTGATGCCGATGCTGGTGGTCACATGGGTCGGCCGACAGGCCAGGGTAAAGGGCAAGGAAAACTGCTGAAGGATTTTCTGCGCCACCGTGGCGGCATCGCGGAAATCAGCGATGTCTTCCAAGATCAAAGTGAATTCGTCGCCGCCCATGCGGGCCACGGTGTCTTCGTTGCGAACCGAGGTTTGCAAACGGTCAGCCACCTGTTGCAGCAGGGAATCGCCCGCCAGATGACCCAAGCTGTCGTTGATCTGTTTGAAGTGATCAAGATCCAGAAACAACACCGCCACCACCAGATCGTTCCGCCGGGCGCGGGCCAGGGCGCGGTCCAGGCGTTCGGTGAACAGGGCGCGATTGGGCAGCCCTGTCAGCGGGTCGTGGTGTGCCTGGTGGGACAGTTTTTCCTCGCTCTGCTTGCGCAGGGTGATGTCGGAGAAGACCGCCACGTAATTCTTGATCCGTCCCTCATCGTCGCGGATGGCGCTGATGTTGATCCATTCGGCAAAAATCTCGCCGCTCTTCTTGCGGTTCCAGATTTCGCCACGCCAATAATCGTTGCTGTTCAGCGATTCCCACAGGGCGTCATAGAACACCCTGTCGTGACGCCCCGACGACAGCACCGAGGGCTGATGCCCCAAAACATCTTCGGGCGTATAGCCGGTCAGATGGGTAAAGGATGGATTGACATGGATGATGGCCCGGTTGGCATCGGTGACAAAGACACCTTCGCTGGTGGCTTCAATCACCTGGGCCGACAGGCGCAACTGGTCTTCCATGGACTTGCGCGCGGAGATGTCTTCGACCAGCGCCACGGCGAATTGGGGATGGCCGTCGGGGCCATTAACTGCCGACATAGCCAGACGGCCCCAGGAAAAACCGCCTGATTTAGGTTCGAACCGGGCTTCCAGCAACAGGCGGTCGCCCCGCCCTTCCAGCAGGTCGCCAGCCTTTTCCAGAACCTGGGGGCGGTCGTCGGGATGGATGAAATCGGTCAGACTGACCCGCCCGTTTTGCGCCGGGTCCACCCCCAGCATCGCCACCAAAGCAGGGTTGGCACTGGACAGACGACCGCCGCGATCCAACAGGCCGATGCCCATGGCGGCATTCTCAAAGATAGCGCGCAGTTGCGCCTCGCTGCGGCGCAGATTGGCGTCCACCTGAAAGCGTTCGATGGCATAGCGGATGGAACGGCGGATCAGGTCGCCATCGCCCTGCCCCTTGATCAGATAATCCTGAGCGCCCTGCTGCACCGCCTGCAACGCGGTCTGATTATCGGCATTGCCGGTCAGCACCACGATGGGCAGCATCGGGGCATGGCAGCGCAGCCGCACCAAAGTGTCCAGCCCAAAACTGTCCGGCAGCGACAGGTCCAAAAGCGCCACATCGAAACGATGGTCGGCCAGATGGGTGATGGCGTCTTGCAGGCTTTGCACCCACAGAAAATGAAACTGGCTGGGGATCTGTTCTTCGATCAGCAACTGCACAAGCCTAGCGTCGCCGGGATCGTCTTCGACCAGCAAAACCTTGATCGCAGAAGCAGCGCCGACAGACCCCATTAGCGCACCATCCCTTTCGAAGCCGAAGCGTTCAAGGCAGCCTGTTTTGGTCTGCCTTTTCCGTTGCTTACTTTAAAGTCAGTGTAAGGCAGTCGTATTAAGATGCAATCGAGATGATATGACAAACCGGCTGGAAAGCCGCTTTCCGCCACCAAGCGAGCGTTTGTTCAGCCTGCGATCCCCGACAGGGAGTAAAGATCGACCGGATGGTTGAACAGATCAAAGATCACACGGGCGCAAACGGCGATCACGATCAGGGCCAGCAGCAGGCGCATTTGCTCGGCCCGCAGGCGAGCCCCAAAGCGCGCCCCCAACTGCGCCCCGATGACCCCGCCGACCAGCAAGGCCAGCATCAGCACCACATCAACGGTGTGGGTATGAACGGCCTGCATCAAGGTGATGGCGGCAGTCACAAAGATCAATTGGAACAACGATGTCCCCACCACCACCGAAGTCGGCATTTCCAGCAGATAAATCATCATCGGCACCATGACAAAGCCGCTGCCACCGCCCAAAAGTGATGACAGCAGCCCGCCCAGCGCACCGACCGCCAGGGGAATAATCACGCTGATATAAAGGCCGGAACGGGGAAAGCGCATGCGCATGGGCAGATTGGCCCATAAATGGCGATGGCGCTTGTGCGGAATGCGGGGTCTGCGGGCCAGCATCAGGGCACGCAGCGATTCGGTCAGCATCGTGCTGCCGATCACCCCCAGAAACAGGACATAACACAGGCTGATGACCAGATCGACCTGACCAATCTGGTGCAGCCAGCCGAACAGCCACACCCCGATCACCGACCCGACGATACCACCCGACAGCAGCACCGTGCCCATTTTGAAATCGACGTTCTTGCGGCGCCAGTGGGCGATCACGCCCGACACCGACGCCCCCACCACCTGATTGCCGCCCGACGCGACGGCGACGGTGGACGGCACCCCCATGAACATCAGCAACGGGATCAACAGAAATCCACCGCCAACGCCGAACAGGCCGGAAATAAAACCGACCCCGCCACCCATGGCCAACAATTCCAGGATGTTTACCGACAGTCCGGCAATGGGCAGATAAATGGTCATGGGGCGCGATCCGATGGAAGAACCAAGGGATATATAGCATCAAGGCGCCCCGAAATGGGACGCCTTGATTTCACTGGCGCGGTGTTTTATTCGTCCGCGCCGCTTTCGGTGGGCGCCCCAGCGGCGGTCCAGGCCAGCATGCCACCGGTCAGACGGTTGATATGCCCCTGATAACCCGCTTCCAGCAACTGGGCGGTAGCAACGCCACAACGATTGGCCGAACGGCAGTGCAGCAACAGATGCTTGCCCGCGGGCACTGTCGGCAACTGGGCCGGATCGAATTCAGACAGCGGACGCAAAATCGCCCCATGAATATGTTCGGCTTCGTATTCGTGGCGTTCGCGCACATCGACGATCACCACCTGATCGGCCTTAATCCAATCCAATACCGTTTCGGTATCGACCATGGTCACCTGATCGCTCATCTTGCTCTTTCCATTGTTCCGCCCCACCTTGGGGCCGCATAAGCTGCTTAATGATGGGAAGGCGAGGAATTCCCCGCAAGACCCACGGTGTTTTTTAATTTCAAGAACTATACTACACCGCAAAAACTGGATTGCTAGAAAATACCACACCCACAGAGGATAATCTTGATGACCGACCATTTGCTGGATGCCCAGGGGCTGACCTGCCCGCTGCCGGTGCTGCGCGCCAAAAAGGCGTTGAAAGCCATGGATGACGGCCAGCTTCTGACCATCCTGGCCACCGACCCCAGCGCCAAGCGGGATTTTCCGCTGTTTTGCCAACAGACGGGACAGACCTTGGTGGAAAGCGCGGAAGACGCGCCCGGCGTCTTCCGCTTCGTGATCCGCAAGGTGGTGTAAAAAACGGTTATTCCACCAGATCGCGGTAAGCGTGCCAGCTGCCATAAGCCGCCAGGGGCAAAGCCAGCGCCAGACCCAGAAAGAACGTGGTCATGCCCATGCCCACCAGCAAAACGATGGTGGCGGCCCATCCCAGCATCACTTTCCAGTTTCGCCGCACCGCCGCGACCGATGTCGCCATGGCGGTCAGCACCGGCAGATTGCGGTCCACCACCAGCGGGATCGACACCACGGTGATGGAAAACACCACCGCCGCAATCATCCCCCCGGCCAATGCGCCTACCAGCAGGAACGGCACCACCTGATCGGCGGTCAGGACGTCATAGATGAAATTGTCCAGAGCGGGTGGCGTGGAATGGAAAAACAGCATGAAAATCAGGAACGCCACCTGCATCCAGGCGGCAACCGCCAGCATCAAAAACAGCCCGATGCCCGACAGCCCGGCCCAATGACGCCCAAAGGCGGCCAGGGCTTGCCCCAGGGACACATCCTGTCCAGCCTCGGCACGACGGCTGACGTCATAGAAACCTGCGGCCAGGACTGGCCCTACCAGAAAAAAACAGGCGATCACGGCGGGAATCAGACTGCCCACCCCGCCCAGATGCAGGCCCAGCACCAGCAGATAGCCCAAGCCGGTGAATATCGCCCCATAGCCCAGGGATAAAGCCGGGGCTCGGCAGAAATCCCGCCATGCTGCCGCCAGCCAACGATTGGGGGCGTCGATGCCGACACTGCGCACTGGTAGATGGTCGATTTGCAAACCCATATCTATACGTGCAGCCATTTTTAAGACCTCCCTGTTGGGCCGGTCCGGCCGGTCGGCCAGCGGCCAGTGCGCCATCAGAGATCATGTTTCATCTCTGAAAGGCGGTATCAGGTCTTCCCAGGGCGGATCTTTGCGTCCGCTCCCTATCCTTTATGGTGGGGTGTTTTCCGACTAAAGAAAATAAGCCTTGAGAATAGGTCTCAGTATCGATCGATACATCCCATTGGCTAAAGCCAACGCGCAGAGGCTTGCGCACTTTTTATAACTATCCGCCAATCTTAAATAGAGAGAAGATCGAGACAACACAGCCGTTGCCGCATGTTCGGCAACACCCAGAACAGGGGGCCGACACCATGCCAGTCACCACCCGCCGCCGTCAGGCAACCGCCCGCGCCGTCGCCCTTTCCGCCGATGCCCGTCGCCGAGATCTGTTGACAGGCATGGCCCTGGGCCTGACCGCAACCGTGCTTTATCTGCTGGCCACGCTGCTGACCGGTTCCCTCTAATTCCCTATGTGGCGCCCCCGTCCTTGGCGGTCGCCGCCACAGCGAGGGCATGATGCCGCGCGACGCCCTGCACCTTCCCCCCGGATTGCCGCCCGTTGGTCTGGACAGCCCCATGCGCCGCGCCGTGGCGGGCTGGCTGCTGTTGGCTCTGGTCGGGCTGGCGGCAACGTTGGTTGCCGGACTGATCGAGTTGTTTTCTCAGTTCTCGCCTTCCCCGCAAACCTCGACGGCGGATATTGCCGCGCTGTGGTGGCTGGCGATGCTGGGCGGCCTGGCCGCCCTCAGCCGACCCCATGCCGTCATTGCCTGGGTCGGCCTGCTGACCGCCTGGATCGGCACAGTGCTGCACGGTCTGGTGTTGCAGGTGGACGGCACAGCGGCTGGCGCGTCCGATCCCGGCCTGTTCATGGCGCTGGCTGGCGCTGCCTTGCCGGTGTTGTGGCTGCTGATCCGTCCACCCAATTGGGGCAGTCCGTTGGCTCAAGGCGTCATGGCCGCTGGGACCGTCCTTTTATTGTCGATCCTGACAACTCTGCTTCAGGGGCTGCAGCATGGGGCCTTGTCATGGGATGGGGCATCGGTCCAGTCCGCCCTGTTGTCCATCCTGGCGGCGACAGCCTGGCAATGTCTGGGCCAGGAATTTTGCGGACGCCCCTTCCTGTCCAAGTTCTGGTGGTCGGTATTCTGCCTGCTGTTGACCGGGGCGGCACTGCCGGTGGTGACCGCCCCCCTGTTAGCCGACAATACGGCGGAACCATTGCGCCTGATCCTCGCCTGGATCAGTGACATCCTGTTGACAGGAATTCCGCTGTGGATCGGGGTGCAGGGCATCCTTGTGATGGCGCGCCACATCATCCGCTGGCGCAACCCGGCCTTTCTGGCCTTGGCTTTTTCGCTGCTGCTGTTTTTGCCAACCGTGATCGTGCCGCAAGCAGCCATCGCCAGCCTGATCATGGCCTTCATGGGACTGTTTTTTCAGACCATGCTGCCCGCCTTGTTGAAAGCACAGTCGGAAATCTGGCTGGAAAGCCTATCGTTTGGCCTGTTTGGCACAGGTCAGACATTGATCGCCCTGGGCGATCTCTGCCCGCCGGGGGTTCTGGCTTCGGCACTGACCTATTCCGGCGCAATCGTCGCCATGGCGGGCGGCGGTCTGTTCTTTTGGCTGGCCCTGCGCCCGCTGCTGTCGCGATCTTGATTAATTACGGGGCGGGGGCGGTTCACCCGGACCACCGGAGGGACCACCACCGGGGGGACCAGGAGGGCCGCCTGCGCCGGGGATGGGGTGTTCGGCAAATTTGCGGCGGCCTTGGGGCGACATGGCCGCCAAAGCATCGACCATGGTGTCTTCCATCACCCGTTCAAACGCCAGATGGTCGCTAATTCCGGCCTCGATCGCCTGACGCAAGGCCTGCTTGTCAAACGGTTCGGCCAGCAAGGCCTGACGAATTTGCTCGGCGAAATGCGGATGATTGCGCAGCGCTTCGAAATCAGCGGTCCGGGCGGCGAAAGCGGCCCGGATGATGTCGGCATCGGCAGGCGGTAAATCCTGGGTCATATGCTCGACAATGTGTTGCGGGTCGGGCGGACCGGGCGGCGGACGATGACCGTGGAACGGGCCGCGCTGATAAAGGACGACGCCCAAAAAGACGTTCCCCGCCAAAGACAACGCCGTAATCCACGGCAGCAGAGCAGAATGTTTCCTCATCACAGATCCGCCGACACCCAGTGGCTTTGCTCGAACAGAGACGATACTTGCGATAACGCGCTGTCGGAACGAACCGTATGATCCGTCTGACCGACCCACAGCCCCAGCAAGGCCGCCACCAACAGGGGTGCGACAAAGCGGGGCAGCAGCAGCGCTGGACGAGTGTCCAGCATCTCGCTCAACAAATCCACCATCGCCCGCCAGCCAGCCGGAGCATGGGCGGCCATGGCGCGGTTCTGTACCCCCTTGCTGGCCTGAACAGCGGCCATCAAACGGGCCACCCGCTGATCATCGATAACAGCCACTGGATCATTGTCGGCTATAAGGGCGTCCAGTCGGGCCGCTTGACGGTTGGCGGCGGCAGCATGCGGATCGTCCGCGATCAACCTCTCGGCCTGCCGGCGCAAGGCTGCGGGCCAACGGTCGGACACCGCCCCATGACGTTCCAGAAGCTCGCGCAATTGCGTCATGGTCACAGCACGTCTCCCATATTCTTCACCCCAAAACGTTCCAACGTCTTGCGCAAGGCGCGGCGCCCACGCACCAGCAGCGCCTCCAGCGCGGAAAGAGACATCTCTAAAATCTCCGCCGCCTCTGGTCCGCTGACGTCGGAATAATAGTATAAAGCAATCGCCGCCCTTTGCCGCTCGGGCAATTCGGCCAGCGCCTGAGCCATCAGGGCGCGTCCCTCATGGGCGGCCTGACTGTCCAGCCCGCTGGGGGACTGATCGACCAGTTCGCCCGCGTCCTCCAGCGGAGAGGAGGACGCCCGGCGGCGCCGGTCCATGCATAAATTTACCACCACCCGATAGAACCATGTGGTGAACCGCGCTCCACCATCGGTGCGCCAGTTGACCGCATGGGTCCAGACCCGCAAAAACCCTTCCTGCACCACTTCATCGGCATCCGAAGGCGATCCGGTCAGGCGTTGCGCCAGGGCCAGAAAGGTTCGGCTGTGCCGTTGCATCAGGCAATCGAACGCCATCGCATCGCCAGCGGCGATCGCGGTCAGCAAGGCGTCATCGTCAGCATGCTCCCAAGGGGAAGCCGCCCGATCCGCCAGTGTCTGGGGCGAGATTTGCTTGAAGGTCACGAAAGTGTTCTTGCCATGGTCGTTTCTTTGTACGACCCAGGACGGGAAAACTTGCGCGGAAAATACAAAAAACCGTCAAAAAACAAAACAGGGCGGCAATCTGCCGCCCTGATGACCGCGCAGATCCAACGGTCAGGCACTGCGAATAAAGCGGACGAATTCCCCAACGTCGCGTTCCAGACCCGCAGCATCGACCGCCAGAGACTGCGCCGCACGCAGCACCTGTTGGGCCATGTCGCCAGTTTGTTCGGCAGCGGCAACCACCACGGCCACGCTATCCGCCGCTTCGGCAGTGCCGCTGGCCGCCTGTTCGGCTGAACGGGCGATTTCAGATGTCGCAGCGCCCTGCTCTTCAATGGCAGCGGCAATGGACGCCGACAGATCATGGATCGAGGTAATGGTTTCACCAATCCCCTGAATGGCACCAACTGCGGTTTCCGTTTCGGTCTGAATAGCCAGGATCTGCGCGCTGATTTCCTCGGTCGCGCGCGCTGTCTGATTGGCCAGATTCTTGACTTCGCCCGCCACCACGGCAAAGCCCTTCCCGGCTTCGCCCGCCCGCGCCGCCTCGATGGTGGCGTTCAACGCCAGCAAATTGGTCTGGCTGGCGATATCATTGATCAGGCTGACCACATCGCCGATACGCCGCGCCGTATCGGCCAGACCTCGCACCGACCCATCGGTATTTTGCGCCTGCCGGACGGCATCATTGGAAATGGCGGCGGCATGGGAAACCTGCCTGGAAATTTCCAACACCGACGTGGACACCTGATGGCTGGCGGCGGACACCGATTCCACATTGCCGCTGACCTGCCCCGCCACCGCAGACACGGCCTCGCCCTTGGCGATGGTTTGCAACGCAATGGCCGACAAAGCCTGGGCATTGCCCTGCAATTGCCCCGACGACGCGGCCAGGGATTGGGCAATCCCGCCAACTTTCAGTTCCAAAGCGTCGGCAACCCGCGCCAGTCCTTCCTTGCGCTGCCGTTCCGCCGTCTGGCGGGTTTGTTCCTGCTCCACCTGATTATAAAGCAGCTTGGCTTTCATGGTGCGCAGCATGGCGTTCATGGAATTGAACTCCCGCACCGCCGTGGGCAGGATGCGGTGCTTCAGATCGCCATTGGCGATAGCCTGGAAGCAGCGCTCCATCACCGTCATCGGACGACGCACCGAGGACAGCACCCAAAAAGCCATGCTGATCCCCGCCGCGATGCCCGCCCCCACGGCCCCCAACATCAGCGAGACGTTGGCGATGAACCGATCATGGGCCGCCTGATAGGTGCGCCGGGCGTCGTTGATCTGGAAATCGACCAAAGCTTGCTGCTTTTCGTGGGAAGCTTCGAACAAAGGTTCCATCACGCCATGGATATGCTGGCGCAGGCGGTCCTTATCGCCGCTGCGGGCGATGTCCATCGCGATGCGCAAGCCCTTTTTGACGAAATCCCCCCGCCGCTCGGCGAAAGACGTCATCAATTCAGCCTCGGCCGCGCTGTGTTCCCCCTTGCCGATTTCGACCCAAAGCGCGGTGATGGCGGCAATATTGTCTTCGATCTTGGCAATACGCTTTTCCACGTCGTCCCGCCCCAGATCGGATTGCAGGTCAGAATAGATCAGCGACACCTGATTATAATTGGCCCGCATCAGATCGACGACATTGGCCAACGCGCCGATGCGCACCGCATTCTGTTGATAAACATATTCCAGATCCCGGCTCATGGTCGCCATGCCCCACCAGCCAACCACCCCGATGCCCAGCATCAAAACCAGCAGCAGCCCCAGCACCATGCGCAGCCGCGTCACGATCGAGGCTTGGCGTGCCACATCGGCCTTGCCGCCCGCCCGCAAGCGCTCGTGGGTTTGCGCCGCTTTAGCCACCACGTCGGCGCTGGGTTTGGTGCGGATCGACAGATATCCGCTGATCTGTCCGTTTTCCACCACCGGCGCGACATTGGCGGCGACCCAATAATGATCGCCGTTCTTGGCGCGGTTCTTGATCACCCCATCCCAAGGCAAGCCGCTTTGCACCGTCCGCCACAGGTCGGCAAACAACTCCGACGGCATGTCGGGATGACGCAAAATATTATGGGGAGCGCCAATGACTTCAGAATCGGCAAAACCGCTGACATCCAGAAAAGTCTGGTTGGCAAAAGTAATGCGCCCCTGCAAATCAGTTCGCGTGACCAAAACGTCATCGTCACCAAACAAAACCTCTTTGTTGGTAACTGGTCCGTTGTCGCGCATATCCGGCCTCCCCTGGGCGTCTTGGTATTATTAAAATTTTGACAAAATTTGATCCACCATCCAAAAGTTTAGCTATTTTTAAAAACATAACAATTGGAAAAATTCTCGCCTCAATTGACAAAAGTCAAGCCTGAGCAATTTTTAAAACAGAAACGCCAATGCAGTATTCTCTGCATTGGCGTTTCTAAGACTAATAATTGAATTTAATTAAGCGATGACTGCCATTCGCGCCAAGGCCAGCACACCTTCCCTACTTTTAGCCCCGCAAACAAAGCGGGCCGGATGGCAAAAGGTGGCGTCAGACACCCCGGTCAGCTTGGCGAAGTCTTCATCACGAATGCCGCCCCAGGCATCGGGCAGGGACAGGCGCTGACCGAACGAACCACGTTCCGGCGGCACCGCGCTGCAGGTCCAGGCATCCCCAGCCGGGCGGACGACATAAAGCGCCTGATCAAGGCCCAGATCGAAAATCGCATCTTCCCAGGGAACGCGAACGTCCAAGACGATGATCCGGGGATCGTCGGCGCGTTCTGCCGCTTCCGCCACCGTGGCTTCCGCCTGGGCCGAGGCATTGGCCTGGGCCACCACGCGGGCTAGCACCGCTGAAGCCAAATCCGCCGCCGCCAGGAACGCGGCATTTTCATCGCCGCCCTTTTCAACAAAGGTGATGTTGAAAGCTTCCACCAGGGTGGAAAAATGGCCCGGTACCGGGATCATGGCCCCGTTATCCATCAGATCGACGTCGCGGATCAGCCCCTGATCGATCATGGCGACAATGCGTTCGGCGGTCTTGGGCTCTAATCCCGGCTGCAACCTGCCCACCGCTGCCAAGCCATAATCGCGCCAGACCAAACCGGCCGAGCTGAAGGGCTCGCCATTGGGGCGCAAGGGCTTATCGCGCATATGGTGGTCATAGCGCCGGGCGGCACGGTCATAAATTCCGCCGACATCAAACACCACATCGGCCTGTTCCATCAGAGCCTGCTCGCGGGTACGGACAAGGTCGATCCCGTCCGGTTGCGAGGCGCGCAGAATGGCAAAGGCGAAAACGTCGTCGGCGTGGAAGGTGCCGCTGTGGGTGGCGACTTTCAGCATGATATCCGGGCAGTCTTTGTTGGAGAACGCTCCACCTTAAGGGCTGCCGCCCGGCTTGTCACTCCCGTGGCGGAGCGTCCTTATCCTGTTCTTGCTGTTGCAGGGCCGCTTTACGCTGCTTGCCTTTCTTGCGGGCGAAGGCCAGCCATTGCTTCAATTGCCCCATACTGGGACGGCGGCGCAATTCGATCTCGCGGGTTTCATGAACAGGACGGATCGGGCGAATGGGGGTGATGGGGGCATCGCTCATACCAAGCTTCCTTCCGCACTTTCGTTAAGAAGCACGGAAGGAAGGGTATCAGCAGACGGTAAACAGACCCTTACAGCCTTACCCCAGACGGATCGGCTGATCGGGGAAGCAAAGCTGATCGCGGTCGCGCCAGCTGGGATGGACGTAATTGATTTCCAAAAGGCGACGAATCCCAACGATCTTGCGCTGTTCGAAACCGTGCCAGGTGTTGTCGCCGGGAATGAAGATCGACCCCGAATTAAAGGCGCTGGACGAGCGTCCCCACCATTTTTTGTCGGCGTCGTAGATATCGGTGCCCCATTCCGCCGCATCCGGCCCGGTGCACAGATAGATCACCATGGAAAACAGCTTTTCCGGCACATCATGGTGGGGTTCCAGCCAAGCCCCGTTGATGTCTTGGATGTATTCCATCCGCAGATAGCTGCCTTCGACGGCAAAGCCGCAGGTTTCACCCGATAGCTTGGCGACTTCGGGGCGTTGCAGGGCGGCGGCGAATTCCTGGAGAACCGGAAAATCCTGGCGCAGCTTGGGCGTGACAAAGGTGCGCAGGTTGTTATCGACGTCGCGCACGCCCCGGCAATCCTCGATCAACAGCGGCATAACCGGCAGGGCGATCAGGTTGAAGGCCAGGGATTCCGGCAATACATCCACCATGTTCCAATGGCGGTACGGCACTTCATTGCGACGGCAATCCATCAGGGCGCGGCGGAAATGCCGGGCAATGGCCTCGGCCGAAGGAAAATCGAACAGGCTCATGGTCTTAACTCCTTGATGACGGGCCGCGCTTATTCGCCGCCGCGCCGCAGCTTGCGGGGCGCCATACCGACCAGATCGCGCAGGACCGGGATGGATTTGGCAAAAGCGCTGAGCGAATGGCGCAGATAGGTCTTGCGGGCATAGGCCAAGCTATCGACCCAGCAGAATTGCAGGCTCATGCGCTGGCCCTTTTGCGGCAAAAAGCCGTGATAGGAATTCTCGCCGACCTTGAACATCAGCATCTTGCCGAATTCAGGCGGGAACTCGAAGGCCATGTCATCGCGGGAATTGCTGCGCAGAACCCGCAGACGCCCCCGTTCGTAAGGCCATTCCGGGCTGAAGCCCAAGATCACGGTCATGATCTTGTGGCGGCTGTCGGGGTGGGCATAGCCTTCGTTATAATGGCCGCTGGTGTTGCCCATCATGACGATGGTGGGATAATAGGGCGACAGGTCGATGGAGAACTTTTCCTCCACCAGCTTGCGAAAGCGCGGGTTCAGCAGGTCTTGCAACACCGCGTCGAACTTCGGCCCGTAATTCAGGTTGGGAATGCCATAGGTGCCCCGATACGGGATCTTGGGGGCATCGGCCAGCACAGCGTCCTTGTGAGACAACGGCATGGCCTGATCGACATAGGCGTAATCGTAAGGGTCGCGCCGCAAACCGGCGGTGCGGATGGCATCTTCGTCCAGGACGTTGAAAACCGGATCGGAAGCGGTCATGTCCGGAAGCTCCTTCTGGGTATCAGAATGCAAGAAAATCAGGATGGCCCTTGCCATCGATGGCGACGCCTTCAATCTCGACCAGCCAACCGGGGCGGCAGACGGGGGCGCGCACCATTAGGCGCGGCGTGGCGGCAAGGCCGCTGGCGGCCAACACCGCCTCGACCGCCGGGGCATCGACGGGGTCGCGCAGATAGACCAGCAACAGCCGCATATCGGTCAGATCGGCCCGGCTGGCCGACAGCAGCGCCCGGACATTTTCCACGGCCCGTTCGGTCTGGCGGGCAGCATCGCCGACATGCAGGATGCGCCCCTGGTTATCGATGCTGGCAGTTCCCGAAATGTAAAGATGGCGGCGGTCGCCAAAGGTGACCGAACGGCCGCGTTCGAACGTCACGCCATATTCGACGGTGGGGTTCATATGGGTCGGGGCCGACATGCCCTGGCTCTGGCCGGGCTTCAGCCCCTGGATGGTCAGGGCGTCCATCATCAACAGATTGTTATGGTCGGATGTCCGCCCCTCGATCCCGGTGCTGGCGGGAAAGCCGGTCTCGACACTGACGCCGTGACGGTCGAACAGCGCGTTGCGGGCCTGACTGACGCCCTGGTAATGGCGGTCGATGTCATGGATGAACAGCCAGGTCCGCACCACATCCGACAAAGCCAGATCATCGCTGAGCAGACCCAGCCCGGACGCCCCCATCAGGGCATCGGTCTGCCATCCTTCATCCCCCTTGCTGGCCGACAGCAGGTGCTTGAAATAGACGAAGCGATAGCCGGGCGTTTCCACCGATACCGCCCGGCCTTGCGGCTGCACGCCCTGCAACGGCAGCAACTGGCGGCGCACTGGCATGCCCTTGCGCTCGACATGATAGGCGGCCATGCCGATCTTGGCCCCGACGGGCGGCTGTTGCAGCACGCTGATGGCGGCACCGGCGGCTTCCAACCCGCAAAAGGCCGGATGATCGCGCAGCTCTTCTTCCTGATTGGCAGCGTCGGAGACAAAGAAGGTGACGGTCAGGGCTGATCCCTGATCCAGCCCATGACGGTCCAGCTTGGCGCGATAATCGCTGAAGAGTCCGTCGATCTGATCGCGAAAGCTTCGCCGAGCGCCCGGCTTGGCGACAATAAAGGCTTCACGGGTGGAAAGTTCATCCCCGCCCCAAACGCTGACCGCGTCGTTCATCTTGTCCTGCGCATTTTATTGATCAAAGTCAATTTTCCCAAAACGTTGGAACGATTTTGGAAAATCGCGTCAGGACTTACGCCGATCCTCTCCCCTCAACATTGATTGGCGATAAGAAATTTCCAACACGTCCAGAAGGGCTTTTGCCGCACCCGGCTGATCTTGCAAAATTGCAGGCGCGCCATCCCCCCAAGGCAGGCTATAACCGCGCCATGAAAAGCCCTGCCTCCCACTTGCCCATCGCGGCGGCCTTTGCCTCGCTCGTCTCGGTTCAGATCGGCGCGGCGTTTGCCAAAACCATCTTTGCCCAGGTGGGGACCGAGGGCATGGCCTCCCTCCGGCTGGGGTTCGCGGCGCTGTTGCTGGGATTATTTCTGTCGCCCTGGAAATTGCGTCCCGGGCGGCAAGGCTGGGGCGTGCTGCTGGCCTATGGCGCGATCCTGGCCTTGATGAACACGCTGATTTACCGCGCCTTTGCCCATATCCCCGTGGGCATCGCCATTTCCATCGAAGTGCTGGGACCGCTGGCCGCCGCCCTGTTCGCCTCGCGCCGCCGCCTGGATTTGCTGTGGATTTCCCTGGCGGTCACCGGCTTGGCTCTACTGCCGTTTGGCCTGTTGAATACCGCCATCGACCCGCTGGGCGTGCTGTTCTCGCTGCTGGCGGCGCTGTTCTGGGGGCTGTATCTGGTGGTGGGCAGCCGCATGGTGCCGTTCGGCGGACGCGGCGTCGCCCTCGGCATGGCCCTGGCCGCGCTGATGGTGGTGCCGCTGGGCATCCACCAAGCCGGAAGCAAC
>JASLCK010000128.1 GCA_030151865.1 Rhodospirillaceae bacterium
GGCTGCGGGGCCGGGCGACGGATTTCCTGGGTGACCGACAACACGGTGGGCTTGACGGTCTGGGCGCTGGCGTCGATGCCGGTGGCGACCACCGACACGCGCATCTTGCCGTTCAGCTTTTCGTCGAAGGTCGAGCCGAAGATGATGTTGGCTTCGGGATCGACTTCGTCGCGGATGCGGTTGGCGGCTTCGTCCACTTCGAACAGGGTCATGTCCATGCCGCCGGTGATGTTCACCAGCACGCCACGGGCACCCTTCATCGAGATGTCTTCCAACAGCGGGTTGCTGATGGCGGCTTCGGCGGCGTTCAGGGCGCGCTTGTCGCCTTCGGCTTCGCCGGTGCCCATCATGGCCTTGCCCATTTCGCTCATCACGGTGCGGATGTCGGCAAAGTCCAGGTTGATCAGGCCGGGCATCACCATCAGGTCGGTGACGCCACGCACGCCGGAATACAGCACGTCGTCGGCCATCTTGAAGGCGTCGGCGAAGGTGGTGCGTTCGGACGCGATGCGGAACAGGTTCTGGTTGGGGATGATCAGCAGAGTATCGACATACTGCGACAGCTCTTCGATCCCGGCTTCGGCCAGACGCATACGGTGCTGGCCTTCGAAGCTGAAGGGCTTGGTGACGACGCCGACGGTCAGGATGCCGTTTTCACGCGCCGCCCGCGCAATGACCGGCGCGGCCCCGGTCCCGGTGCCGCCGCCCATGCCTGCGGTGATGAACACCATGTTGCTGCCGTGAATCTGGCCGATGATCTCGTCCAGGCTTTCTTCCGCTGCGGCACGTCCGATTTCCGGCCGCGCGCCAGCGCCCAGGCCCTGGGTGATCTGCACGCCCAGTTGAATGCGGCGGTCGGTGCGCGACTGCTGCATGGCCTGAGCATCGGTATTGGCGACAATGAATTCGACGCCTTCGAGATGAGACTGGATCATGTTGTTGACGGCATTGCCGCCAGCACCGCCGACACCAATCACACTAATGCGGGGCTTTAGTTCACCACCGCTGCTGGGATGAAAGTTGATCATGACACCTAGCCCTCCGCGCTTAATTTGAATCTTTGAATCACAACGGCCAGCAAAACTCTAGGAAAAACTCTAGAAATTCTTTCGCAGCCAGCTGCCTATTTTCCCAAAAGCTCCGTTGCCGGAGCTTTCCCGTGCCGCCCGCGACGAGCGCGCCGGGGTTTCAACCTGATTGACCACCGCATAGCGCAGCAAACCGGCGCAGGTGGCGAAAGCCGGACCGCCGGTGGCTTCCGGCAGACCTTGCAGACCGACCGGACGCCCCAGCCGGACCTGCTTGTCCAACACCATGGCGGCCAGATCGCGCACGCCCTGCATTTGCGCCGCGCCGCCTGTCAGCACCACGCGCCGCCCGGCCAACTTGTCGAAGCCGCCTGCTTCCAGATGGCTGCGCACCAGTTCAAAAGTTTCCTCCAGCCGGGGCTGGATGATCTGCACCAGCATCGAGCGGGGAACCTGATTGGTGGCTCCGTCCTCGTCCTCGCCCACCAGCGGCACCTTCAGCACCTCCCGATCATCGGAAGGCGAGGGCAGCGCGCTGCCGTACAGGGTCTTCATCCGCTCGGCATGGGCCAGCGGGGTGGACAGGCCGCGGGCGATGTCGTTGGTCACATGCACGCCACCCACCGGAATGGTGTCGGTATGCACCAGATGACCACCCTGAAAGACCGCCAAAGTAGTTGTGCCGCCGCCCATATCGATGCAGGTGACGCCCAGATCCTTTTCGTCGTCCACCAGGCAGGCCAGACCAGAGGCATAGGCCGACACCACGCGGGCTTCGATATCCAAGTGGCAGCGATGCACCACCGTGGACAGATTGCGCACCGGACCGGCGGTGGCGCTGACCAGATGGGTGGTGACGGCCAGGGTGTCGCCATACATGCCGCGCGGGTCGCGGATCCCTTCGTTGCCATCCACCGTAAAGCCGATGGGGATGGAATGGATCAGGTCGCGGTCGCCTTGCTGGGCATGGTGACGGGCATGGTCCAGCATGCGCCGGATGTCCTGATCTCCGATTTCGTGCCCATTCAGCGCCACTTCCACCGTGATGTTGTTGGACGTCGGTTGCCCGCCCGAGACGTTGACCACCACTTCGCGGATGCGGTCTTCGGCCATCTGTTCGGCGGCATCGACGGCGGCGCGGATCGAGGTTTCCGCTTCTTCCATATCCACCACGGCGCCGTTGCGCATGCCGCGCGAAATCTGGTGACCGATACCCAGCACCCGCAGATTGCCGTCATCCGAGGCCCGCGCGATAAAGCAGCAGACCTTGGTGGTGCCGACATCCAAAGCGGCGATCAGTCCATGGCGAATCTTCGTCTTCGACATCCCGTCCTCAGGCATCCTTGCCGGGTTTGGCGTTGCGCTTGTTGGCCGCGCCCCCATGGGCGGCAGCGGCGGATTCCTCGGCTTTGCCAGTCGCGCGCAGCACCAGACGGTCGGGCAGGCGCATATCGATCAGCGTCACCTTGCGTTCAAGCAGTTTCTGTTCCCGCTCCAGGCGGGCCAAATCGTGATAGGCATCGGCCGCGCCCTCTTCGGGCAGGCGCACATCGATGCCGGTTTGCGTGTCGTCAAAGGTCAGGTTCCAGCGACGGCCGGAAATCCACTGCGCGGCTTTGACGCGCGAGGCCAGATCGGGTTCGCTTTTCAGCATCTCCAGCAGATCGGCGGCATGGTCGGGCGCCCCTTCGCCGACGATCAGCGAGAGTTCGGGAAATTCCTCGACCTGGTCACCGACCACCAGACCGTCCTTGTCCACCAGATAGTAATGGCCCTGGTTCTGCCAGATGGCGATGGGGTCGCGTTCGGTGATCAGCAGACGCAACTCGCCCGGCAGGCGGCGTTCCAAGGTGGCGGTCTTGACCCAGGAAATCAGTTCCAGCCGTTCGCGGGTGGCGGTCAGGTCAACCCCCAGGATCGGATCGCCGCGCCCGACTTGCAGGGCTTGCAGCAATTCGGCGGCGGGGGTGCGATGGCGGCCCTCGACAGAGATTTCGCTGACGCGGAAACCGGCGCGCGCCGTCAGGTCCAGCACCTGGGCGCGGGCGGTTTCCTGAAGATGCAGGCCAGCGGCGGAATGGGTCAGCCAGAACGGGAAAGCGGCGCAAGCGCCCAACACAAAAGCGGCCAGACCGATGCGGCGGATGCGGCGCATCAGGAACGGCGAAACGCCGCGTCGGCGGATTTGCTGACGCGACGTGGCGCGATCGCCGCGCGGGGCGGCGATTTCAGGAGCGGACTTCCCCCGCGCGGGGCGCTTTTGGCGTTGCGGGCGCGCCGGGGTCAGTCTGTCGTCAAGTTGGATCGTGACGTCGCTCAGCCGTCGCATTTGGCGTTCTCCACCATCCACGTCACAAGTTGCGGGAAATCGATACCGGCATGGGCTGCCTGTTCGGGAACCAGGGAAGTGGCGGTCAGGCCCGGCTGTGTGTTGACTTCCAACATCACCAGACGGCCCGGCTGATCGCCGGTGTTGTCATAGCGCAGATCAGACCGCGAAACCCCGCGGCAGCCCAGGGCCCGATGGGCCTCGACCGCCAGGCGCTGGGCCTCGACGAAAATCTCCGACGGCACCGGGGCGGGCACCAGATGATGCGAGCCGCCGGGCGCGTATTTAGCAGTGTAATCGTAAAAACCGCGTTCCGAGGTGATTTCCGTCACACCCAGGGCACGATCTCCCATCACCGCCACAGTTAATTCACGACCCGGCACGAATTCTTCGGCCAGCACATACTCGCCATAGGGCCAGTCATCTTCACCCAGGGGCTTGGCGGGGCTGTCTTCGGTGATGATATGGACGCCGACGCTGGAGCCTTCGTTCAGCGGCTTCAGCACATAGGGGCGCGCCAACACGTCGCCTGCGAACACTTCCGACTTGTGCACCACGCGGCCCTTGGCCACCGGGATACCGACCGATTCGAAAATGCGCCGGGCGGCGGGCTTGTCCATCGCCAGGGCCGAGGCCAGGACGCCGGAATGGGTATAGGGGATATTCATGATGTCCAAGATGCCCTGGACCGAGCCGTCTTCGCCAAAGCGGCCGTGCAGGGCGTTGAACACCACGTCGGGTTTGCATTCCAGCAGCCCGGCCACCAGGGTGCGCATGTCGCGGCGGACATCCATCGACACCACGGCATACCCGGCTTTTTCCAGGGCGGCAGAGGCGGCGTAGCCGCTGTGCAGCGACACTTCGCGCTCGGCCGAAAAACCACCCATCAGAACGACGACACGCTTGCTCATGGCTTAGTCCTTACTTACGCCCCGCCGTTTCAGCGGCTTTATCTTGTTGACGAACGCCGATGCGGCGAATTTCCCAATGCAGTTCAACGCCCGAGGTTTCCTTGACCCGGCGACGCACTTCCTCGCCCAGATCTTCCACATCGGCCGCGCTGGCGGTGCCGGTGTTGATCAGGAAATTGCAGTGCTTTTCCGACACCTGCGCCCCGCCGATGGTCAGGCCGCGGCAGCCCGCCTTGTCGATCAGTTCCCACGCCTTGTGACCGGGCGGGTTGGCAAAGGTGGATCCGCCGGTGCGGGTGCGCAGCGGCTGGCTTTCCTCGCGCTTGGCCTTGATGCTGGCCATGCGTTCGCCCACCGTCATCGGGTCTTCCTGACGGCCCTGCAACAGGCAGTCCAGGAAAATCCAATCTTCCGGCACGCCGGTGCGGCGGTATTCAAAGCCGATATCGGCATGGCTTAAGGTATGGCGCTGCCCGTTCAGGTCGATGGCGGTGGCTTCGAGAAGCACATCCTTCATCTCGCCGCCATAAGCGCCCGCATTCATGCGCAGCGCGCCGCCGATGGTGCCGGGGACGCCGCACAGGAATTCGACGCCGCCGATACCTGCTTCACAAGCGGTGGCGGCGACCGTCAGATCCAAGGCGCCGCTGCCGCAGCGGATGCGGTCGCCCTTGACATCGATCTCGGCGAATTCACGGCCCAGCTTGATGACCACGCCGGGAACCCCGCCGTCGCGCACCAACAGGTTCGAGCCCACGCCGATCACCGTTACCGGCACATCGTCGGGCTTGCCTGCCAGGAAGGCTGCCAGATCGTCGGGATCGGCGGGCTTGAACAGCACTTCTGCCGGACCGCCGGTGCGGAACCAGGTCAGGCCCGCCAAGGTCGCGTCAGCGGCCAGCCTGCCGCGCACGGCGGGCAGACGGTCGATCAGATGGGGCTTGCGGGCGTAGCTGGTCATTATTCGGCAGGCTCCGGCTGGGGGCGGCCCTGGGCGTGCGCGGTAAGCTGCGCGGGCAGGGCATGGGCCCAATTGGTGATGTTGCCGGCACCCAGGCAGACAACCATGTCACCCGGCTTGGCCAGACTATGAACCAGACCGGCCAGATGGTCGGGGGTGCCCATGGATACCACCTTGCGATGACCGCGTTCCTGCAAGCCCTTGACCAGGGCTTCGCCGTTGACGCCTTCGATCGGCTGTTCGCCCGCCGGATAGACGTCGGCGACGATCACCGTGTCGGCGTCGTTGAAGCAGGTGCAGAATTCCTCGAACAGGCTTTGCAGGCGGGAATAGCGGTGCGGTTGCACCACGGCGATGACATTCCCGCGCGAGGCCGAGCGGGCGGCCTTCAGCACCGCCTTGATTTCCACCGGATGGTGGCCGTAATCGTCGATGACGATGACGCCGTTGGCTTCGCCGGTGCGGGTAAAGCGGCGCTTGACGCCCGCAAAGCCGCCCAGGGCCTTGCGGATCACGTCGTCGCCAAAGCCCAGTTGCGCGCCAACGGCGATGGCCGCCAGCGAGTTCTGGACATTATGCTGGCCGTACATCGGCAGATGAATGGCGGCGATGGTCCGGGTTTCACCGCTGGCGCGGTCGGTGATCACCACGTCATAGCGCGCCCCGTCGGGGCCGATGGTGACATTGCTGGCCCGCACGTCGGCCTGGGGATTGAAGCCATAGGTAACGATCTTGCGGTCGGGCACCCGCGACACCAGGGCCTGAACTTCCGGGTGATCGGTGCACAGTGCGGCAAAGCCATAGAACGGGATGTTATCGACAAACACCCGGAAGGCGTCGCGCACCTTGTCAAAGGTGCCGTAGAAATCGAGATGTTCCGGGTCGATGTTGGTCACCACCGCGATGGTGGCCGGCAGCTTCATAAAGGTGCCGTCGGATTCGTCGGCTTCCACCACCGCCCATTCGCCCGCGCCCAAACGGGCGTTGGTGCCATAAGCGTTGATGATGCCGCCGTTGATCACGGTCGGATCGAACCCGCCCGCATCCAGCATGGCGGCGATCATCGAGGTGGTGGTGGTCTTGCCGTGGGTGCCGCCGATGGCGATGGCCCACTTCAGGCGCATCAACTCGGCCAGCATTTCGGCGCGGCGCACCACCGGGATCAGATGGGCGCGGGCGGCAACCACTTCCGGGTTGTCGGCCTTGACCGCCGAACTGATCACCACGACCCGGCTTTCGCCCAGATTTTCCGCCTTGTGACCGACATGGATGGTCAGGCCCAGGCCGCGCAGACGCTTGACGTTGGCGTTCTCGGCGATGTCCGAGCCCTGGACCGAATAGCCCAGATTGTGCAGCACCTCGGCGATGCCGCTCATGCCAATGCCGCCGATACCGACGAAGTGGATGGTTCCGATGTTAAGCGGCAAGGCTCTCATTTCACGACCTCGGTTTGGTTGACCAGCTTGCCGACCAGATCGGCCAGGCGCTGGGCGGCGTCGGGGACGCCCGCCGATTGCGCGCAGGCGGCGGCTTTGGTCAGGCTGCCGGGAAGGGCAAACAGGGATTCCAGACGCGCCGCCAACCCTTCCGGGGTAAAGGCGGTCTGTGGGATCAGCCAACCGCCGCCCACATCGTCCACGGCATGGGCGTTGGCGGTTTGATGATCATCAATGGCATGGGGATATGGCACAAGTATGGCGGGGCGGCCAAGGGCCGTCAGTTCGCCCACGGTGGACGCGCCCGAGCGGGCGATCACCAGATGGGCAGCCGCCAGGCGTTCGGGCACATCGTGGAAAAAGCTTTCCAAGGTGGCGTTGACGCCCGCCTGATCATAGACGGCGCGCACTGCTTCCAAATCTTCCGGGCGGCATTGCTGGCTTAAGCGGATGCGCCGACGCAGTCCTTCGGGCAGGGCCGCCAGGGCGGCGGGCACCACTTCCGAGAGGATGCGCGCCCCTTGCGATCCGCCAAGAACCAGCAGGTTCACGGGGCCGTCGCTGGTCAGATCGGGATAAGGCCGGTCACGCAGGGCCACCAAGGCCGGGCGGACCGGCATGCCGGTCTGCACTACCTTGGCTTTCCAGGCGGCGGCCATGTGGCCCAATTGGGCAAAACAGGTGGCGATGCGCGACACGCGCGGGGCCAGCAGCCGGTTGGCGCGGCCCAGCACGGCGTTTTGTTCGTGAATGGCGGTGGGCACGCCTGCAAAGGTCGCCGCCAGCATGGCCGGGACCGAGGCATAACCGCCAAAGCCGATGACGGCGGCGGGCTTGAGACGGCCCAGCAGCAGGCGCGCCTGAATGAACCCGACGCCCAGTTCGGCGATGGCGCGCAGACGGGCCGCGATGCCGCGCCCGGCAATGCCGCCTGCCGCAATGCGATAGGTGGTCAACTGGCCCAAAGTGCCGCCATAGGCTTGGCCGCGCCGGTCGGTGATCAGGGCCAACTGATAGCCGCGCGCCAGCAGTTCCGACGCCAGAGCCTCTGCCGGGAAGACATGCCCGCCGGTGCCGCCCGCCGTCAGGACGATCAGTTTGTTGGTGGCGGTTTCTTCGGTCATTGCCAGCCCTCCCGCCCATAGCGTTTGCGGGTCATGGCCAGCACCATGCCCATGCCAAGCGCCAGCGCCAGCATGGATGAGCCGCCGTAGGAGATGAACGGCAGGGTCATGCCCTTGGTCGGCATCAGATGCAGGGTAGAGGCCATATTGATGATGGCCTGAAGGCCGAATTGCACCAAAAGCCCGGACGTCGCCAGCAAAATGAACAGGTTTTCCTCGCTCAACATGCGGGCAAAGCCGCGCAACACGATAAAGGCGAACAGCCCCACCACCAGAAGGCACAGGATCAGGCCGAACTCTTCCCCCGCCACCGCCATGATGAAGTCGGTATGGGCGTCGGGCAGCACCGCCTTGACCCGGCCTTCGCCAGGACCGCGCCCGAAAAAGCCGCCGTAATGGAAAGCTTGCAGCGCGGTGGTCACCTGATAGCTGTCTCCGGCCGACGGATCAAGAAAACGATCAACGCGGCTTTGCACATGGCTGAAGGTGAAATAGGCCCCGACCAACCCCGACAGCCCCACCAGAATACCCGCCAGCACCCACATGATGGGCAGTCCGGCGATAAAGAATTCGACGAACCACACGGCGCTGACCACCAGGGTCATGCCGACGTCGGGCTGCAGCAAAAGCAGCATCGCCACCAGCACATAGAGCGTCAACGAGATGAAATTGCCGGGGAAATTTTCCTGCAAGCGCTGTTCGGAAAACATCCAGGCGGCGACCACGGCAAAGGTGGGCTTGACGAATTCCGACGGCTGGACCGACAGCGGACCCAGATTGACCCAGCGGGTCGCGCCCTTGATTTCCTGACCGGCCACCAGGGTCAGCCCCATCAGGGCAATGGCGCACAAAAAGCCCAGGCAGGCCAGACGGCGCACATCCTTGGGCGACAACAGCGACACCCCCAGGATCACCAGCAGGGCCGGGGGCAGGAAGATGAATTGACGGCGGATGAAATGGAAATGGTCCGCGCCGATGCGTTCCGCCACGGCCGGACTGGCGGCCATGGTCAGCATGACGCCGATGACGATGATCAACGCCAGAGCCGCCAGGCTCCAACGGTCGACCGTCCACCACCAGCGGCCAATGACGGAAGTATCGGTACGGCCAAGCGGGATCATCGCGTCTCCCTCTGGCCGGGCAGGGCGGCGACCAACTCGCGGAAGACGTCGCCCCGATGTTCAAAGCTCTTGAACTGGTCCCAGGACGCACAGGCCGGAGACAGCAGCACCACCGCATCCGGCTTGCCGTCGGCCAGCGCGGCTTCGCGGGCGCGGGCCACCGCCACATCCAGGGTGCCGCAGCGTTCGAACGGGGCGCGGCCATGCAGGGTATCGGCGAATTCCTCGCTCGCTTCGCCAATCAGGAAGGCGCGGCGCACGCGGGGGAACAGATAGGTCAGCGGGGTGATGCCGCCTTCCTTGGATTGACCGCCCGCGATCCAATAGATGTTGTCATAGCAGATCATCGCCTTTTCCGAGGCGTCGGCATTGGTGGCCTTGCTGTCGTTGACGTAGCGGATACCGTCAACCACCCCCACCATTTCCTGGCGATGGGCCAGACCGGGATAGCTGCGCAAGCCCTGGCAGATGGACAGAATGTCCACGTCCGAGGCACGGGCGGCGGCATAGGCGGCGCAAGCGTTCTGCCAGTTGTGGCGACCGGGCAGGGTCGGAATGTCGCGCAGATCGATCACCGGGGTGGCCATGCCGTCGCAATCGTCGATCAGAATGCCTTCGGGGGCATAGACCCCACCCGATGTGGCGCGCTGCGACGAAACCGGCAGGGCATATTCGCCCGACACGCCGCGCATATGGTCGTACACCGCCTGACAATATTCGTCATCGACGCCGATCACCGACACCGCGCCGGGACGCAGGCGACCAAACAGGCTGGCTTTGGCGGCGACATAGCCTTCCATGCCGCCGTGGCGCGACAAATGATCGGGAGTGACGTTCAGCAACACGCCGACATCAAAGGTAGCCTCATCCAACAGCTCAAGCTGATAAGATGATAACTCCAACACATAGGTACCGTCGATACCCAAAGCGGGCAGATCTAGTGCTGGGATACCCAGATTGCCGCCCACCGCCACTTCGCGCCCGCCTGCCTTCAACAGATGGGTGATCAAGGTGGTGGTGGTGGATTTGCCGTTGGTGCCGGTGATGCCGATAAAGCGTGCCGACGGGCAGGCCATGCACAGCAGTTCCACATCGCACACCAGCCGCACCCCGGCCTGATGGGCGCGGTGCGCCACCGGGTGGGGATGGGGATGGGTGTGGGGGATGCCGGGGCTCCACAGCATCAGGGTCAGGCGTGACAGATCGGCGGTGGTCAGATCGACAATCCGCACCCCTTGAGCTTCGGCGGCGGCGCGGGTTTCAACCTTGTCGTCCCAGGCCCAGACTTGCGCGCCGCTGGCCGACAGAGCGCGCACGGCAGAGATCCCGGACTTGCCGAGCCCCATCACCGCGACCGTTTTGCCTTGCAGAAAGGGAACCAAAGGCATCGTGGAAATCCTTAAACCTTAACGCAGCTTCAGGGTGGACAGGCCGATCAGGGCCAGAATGCCCGCGATGATCCAAAAGCGGATGACCACGGTGGGTTCGGCCCAACCCTTCTTTTCAAAGTGATGGTGCAGCGGCGCCATGCGGAACACCCGCTTGCCGGTCAGCTTATAGCTGGCGACCTGGACGATCACCGACACGGTTTCCAGAACGAACAGACCGCCGACGATGGCCAGCACGATTTCATGCTTGGTGACGACGCTCATGGCGCCCAAGGCGCCGCCCAGGGCCAGCGAGCCGGTATCGCCCATGAACACCAGGGCAGGCGGGGCGTTGAACCACAGGAAGCCCAGACCCGCGCCGACCAGTGCGCCGCAGAATACCGCCAGTTCGCCCGAGCCGGGAACGTGGTGGATTTGCAGATAGTTGGCGAACACCGCATGGCCGACCAGATAGGAAATCAAGGCGAACACCCCGGCGGCGATCAGGACCGGCACGGTGGCCAGACCATCCAGGCCGTCGGTCAGGTTGACCGAATTGGACGCGCCGACCATGACGAACGCCGCCATGGCGATATAGCCCCAGCCCAGTTGCAGCAGCACGGTCTTGAAGAACGGCAGCGCCAGGGCGTGGGACAGGGGTTCGGGTTGCAGGTTCATGATCAGGATGGCGGCGACCACCGCGACGCTGACCTGACCCAACAGCTTCATCTTGCCGGGCAGACCCTTGGTATTGCGCTTGCTGACCTTCAGATAGTCGTCGGCAAAGCCGATCAGGCCATAGGACAAGGTCACCAACAGCACGATCCACACATAGGCGTTGGTCAGATCGGCCCACAGCAGGGTGGACAGGGTCAGGGCCATCAGAATCAGAAAGCCGCCCATGGTGGGCGTGCCCTTTTTGGTCAGCAGATGGCTTTCGGGACCGTCGGTGCGGATCGGTTGGCCGCGACCCTGCTTGCGGCGCAGCCAGTCGATGACGCGCGGCCCCGTCACGAACGAGAAGATCAAGGCCGTCAGAACCGCCCCACCTGTCCGGAAGGTCAGGTACTTGAACAGGTTGAATACGCCGACCTGATCAGCCATGGGATAGAGCAGGTTATAAAGCACGGGGGCGGTCTCCGGTTAACTTAGGGCGGCGGCGGGCGCGCCTTGCGCCGACGCTTGTTCAATAGCTTCTATGACACGGCTCATGCGGCTGCCGGCCGATCCCTTGACCACGACCACATCCCCGGCTTGCAGGCGGGCGGTCACTTGTCCGGCCGATTCGACGGAATCGGCGGCGTGTCCACCGCGCAAGGTCTGGGGCAGGGCATCATGCAAATGGCGCATCAGGGAGCCCGCAGTGAATACCAGATCGACGCCGCGCTCCACCAGTACCTCGGCAAGTCCGGCATGCATGGTTGACGAGGCTGCGCCCAATTCCAGCATATCGCCCAGTACGGCGATGCGTCGCCCGCCCTTGCCGGGCTTGGCGGCGGCCAGGGTGGCGACGGCGGCGCGCATGGAAACCGGACTGGCGTTATAGCTTTCGTCGATGATCTCGATCCGGCCTTCGCCCCAGGGCAGGCTTTTGCGCAAGCCCCGGCCCTTGGGCGGGCTCATGGCGGTCAAAGCCTGGGAGGTGATGTCCAAGGGCGCGTTGGCGGCGACGGCGGCTTGCAGTACCGCTAGGGAATTCATTGCCCATTGTGCCCCCGGAACGCCGATGCGATAGCTGACCGCCTGTTCGCCGATCAGGGCGAAGACCAGGGTGTGGCTGGCCTCGATGGCGCAGTCCAGCAGGCGCGCCCCGGCTTCGATATGCGAACCGAACGTCAGGATGCGACCCACCCCAGCCTTGACGGCGCGTTCGCGCAGCAGGGCGTAATGGGGATTGTCGCGGGGCAGGATGGCGATGCCGCTGTTGTCCATGCCCAGGAAGATTTCCGCCTTGGCCTCGGCGATATCGGCGGTCGAGGCGAAGAATTCCATATGCACCGCTTCGACCGTGGTGATGATCGCCACGTGGGGGCGCACCAGACGCGACAGCGGGGTGATTTCGCCCGGATGGTTCATGCCTAGTTCGAACACGCCAAAGGCGGTTTCGCGCGGCATGCGGGCCAGCGACAGGGGAACGCCCCAATGATTGTTGAAGCTGCCGACACTGGCATGGGTGGGGCCTGCGGCCTCCAGCGCCAGTTTCAGCATTTCCTTGGTGCTGGTCTTGCCGACGCTGCCGGTCACCGCGATGACGCGGGCCTTGGTGCGGGCGCGGGCGGCGGCCCCCAGGGCGGAAAGACCGTCCAGGGTATCGTCCACCAGCAACAGCGGGGCATCGGCGGGCACATCGTCGGGAATGCGGTGCACCAGGGCGGCGGCTGCCCCCGCCGCCAGGGCGCGGGCAACATAATCATGGCCGTCATGGCTGGGGCCAGCCAGGGCGATGAACAGATCGCCGGGGGCAACGGTGCGGCTGTCGATGGAGACGCCATGGGCGCTCCAGGCCGGGCCGGTCAAGCGGCCCTGGGTCGCCGATTGGGCTTCGGCGCTGGTCCAGAGGGGAGAAAGGGCGGCGGTCATGGCGTCACCTTCAGGGCGGCGCGGGCCTCCTCGGCATCGTCGAAGGGCAAAACTTCTCCTTTCACGATCTGTCCGGTTTCATGTCCCTTGCCGGCCAGCACCAGCACATCGCCCGCGGTCAGGTCGCGCACGGCCTGACGGATGGCCTGATGGCGATCGCCGATCTCGATCCCGCCTTTGCAGGCCGCCATGATCTGGGCGCGAATCAGGGCAGGGTCTTCACTGCGGGGATTGTCGTCGGTAACGATGGCGACATCGGCCAAGCGGGCGGCGATCTCGCCCATCTGCGGGCGCTTGCCGGGGTCGCGGTCGCCGCCGCAGCCGAACACCGCCACCAGCTTGCCGGTGACATGGGGGCGCAGGGCCTTCAGCACGGTTTCCAAAGCGTCGGGGGTGTGGGCGTAATCGACATAAATGGCCGCGCCGTTGGACTTGACGCCCACCGGCTGCAGACGGCCCGGCACGCCTTCCAGATGTTCCAACTGATCGGCGGCGGCTTTGGGGTCGGCACCCAGGGCGATCACCAGCCCCAGGGCGCAGGCGGCATTGTAAGCCTGGAACGCCCCGGCCAGCGGCAAGTGTAGTTGCCGCACTGTTCCCAGCACCGACAAGGTGAGGTCTTGTCCATGGGCGGCAGGCTTGGCCTCGATGATGCGGATTTCCTCGCCGTTCAGGCGCTGGGAGTCGCGGCCATAGGCGATGACGCGCACGCCGCGGGCCCGGCATAGGGCTGCCAGATCGTCGGCGCGGTCGGCGTCGGCATTGATCACCGCCACCCCATCGGCGGGCAGAATGTCGCTGAACAGGCGGCTTTTGGCCTGGAAATAGGCGTCCATGCTGGCGTGGTAATCCAGATGGTCGCGGGTCAGGTTGGTAAAGCCCGCCGCCTTGATGGCAACACCGTCCAGGCGGAATTGATCCAGCCCATGGCTGGAGGCTTCGAAGGCGGCGTGGGTAACGCCGTCGGCGGCCAGTTCGGCCAAAGTCTGATGCAGGGTAACCGGGTCGGGCGTGGTCAACGAGCCCTTTTCCACCCGCTTGGGCGAAATCAGGCCGATGGTTCCGAAGCTGGCGGCGGACAGGCCCAAACCGGCCCAGATCTGGCGAACGAAATTGGCGATCGATGTCTTGCCGTTGGTGCCGGTGACGGCCACCATCTGGGCTGGCTGGGCACCATAAAAACGCGCAGCCATCAGGGCGAACAGGCGACGCGGCTCGGCATCGGTGATCAGAACGGCGTTTTGCGCACCGGCAGGCAGGGTGGTGCCCTGGGGGGCCAGAATGGCAACCGCGCCCTTGGCGATGGCGTCGGCAATAAAGGCGGTGCCGTCCACCTTGCTGCCGGGCAGGGCAGCAAACACAAAACCGGGCTGAACGGCGCGGCTGTCGGCGGTCAGGCCGGTCACGACCGGATCAGAACCCAGAGTGCGGGCGTGGCTCAGAAGATTATTCAGCGTCGGCAAAATCCACCCCGCTCTTGCTGTTGCCCGACTTGGCCTTCAGCGCGGCCTGCTGGGCTTTGATCTTGCTTAACGGCTCCATCGATCCGGTGGGCTGAATGCCCAGCATCGGCCCGATCTGGGCGACGACGCGGCCAATCACCGGGGCGGCGGTCCAACCCGCCGTGGCGAAGCCATAGCTTTCCTTATTGCCTTGTGGCTCGTCGATCATCGCCAAGACCACATAACGCGGGTCCGACACCGGGAAGGTGGCGACGAACGACGACATCAGCGCCTTGTGACGATAGCCGCCGACACCGTTCTTTTCGGCTGTGCCGGTCTTGCCGCCCACTTCGTAACCGGGCACATCAGCCTTTTCGCCGGTGCCTTCGGTGACGACCATGCGCATCAACTGGCGGATATCCTTGGAGGTGCTGGCCTTGACCACCTGTTGACCGGGAACCGGTTCGCCGGGGGCGCGCATCAAAATGGTCGGCTGGTGCAAGATGCCGCCATTGACCAAGGCGGAAACGCCGCTGGCCACATGCAGCGGCGTCACCGCCATGCCGTGGCCATAGGAAATGGTCATGCTGTTGATTTCGCGCCAAGGATTGGGCACCAGGGGCGAGCCCTGTTCGGGCAATTCCAGGCCGACCGGACGGGTTAGGCCCATACGCTGCATGAAGGCTTTTTGGTTTTCGATCCCTAAATCGATCGCCATCTTGGCCGACCCGATGTTGGACGAAACCTTCAGGATTTCCGCCACGGTGATGGGGTGACGTTCCGGGTGATAGTCATAGATCTGGAACTTGGCCACCTTGATCGGATGGGTGACGTCATAGACCTTATTGACGTTGGCGACCCCGTAATCCAGCGCGGCGGCGGTGTTGAACAGCTTGAACGTGCTGCCCATTTCGTAAACGCCCAGCGTGGTACGGTTGAACATCGCTTCCGGCGTGGCGGTGGCGGTGTTGTTGGGGTTGAAGTCGGGCAGCGACACCATGGCGATCATTTCGCCGGTGCGCACATCCATGACCGCCCCGGTGGCGCCGATGGCGTGGAAATCCGCCATGGTCTTTTGCAACTCGTTGCGCAAAACGGTCTGAACCCGCACATCCAGCGACAACCGCAAGGGGTCGCGGCGGCTCTTCAGATCGTTTTCAAACGTCTTCTCGACGCCCGAAATCCCCTTGTTGTCGAGATCGGTCAGCCCGACCACGTGCGAGGTCAACTCGCCCTGGGGATAGATGCGCTTTTCACCCTTTTCAAAGTAAAGGCCGGGAATGCCCAGGGCGTTGATGTCATATTCCTGCTTGGGCGTCAGATTGCGGCGCAGATAGACGAAACCGCGTTCGCTTTGCAGCTTGGCCTGCACTTCCAGCAGGTTGAGATCGGGCAGCACGGCAACGATACGCTTGGCCGCCTGCGCGGGATCGTGAATTTCGCGCGGGTGGGAATAAAGCGAAACGGTGGGCAGGCTGGTGGCCAGCAAAACCCCGTTGCGGTCCACCACGTCGGCCCGTTCAAAGGCGATCTCGGCGGGCTTGCGGGCAAAGGTGCGATGGGTGTTGCTGCCCTTGATGACGCTGACATCGACCATGCGCCCGGCGATCACGCAAAACGCCAAGGTGAACATGGCCGCCGTCACCAGCAGGCGGGCCCGTCCGATTTCCAGGGCGCGCTTGCTGGCCCCATCCAAATGCAGAAATTCTTGCGGCTGCGCGTCTTCGCCGCGCTGAAAATGCGGGGTGGGGCGGAACAGGCGCCGCCCCATCATGGCCGCACCCGCGAGCTGGCCATTTCCTGACCCGCCAGCGCGGGCGAGGTAATCACCATCACGTTGCCCGCGCTGCGCATCGGGGCGCTGGCCGGGGTTACGGGATAGGCGGGATTATAAGGCGGCGCGTGTACCGGCTTGACTTGCGGCTGCACCACGGTCTTCGGCGCGGTCTGGGCCACGGCCTTGGGCTGCGGGGCCTGCTGCGGCTTGACCGCAGGGGCCGGTGCCGCCTTGGCCACGGTCACGCTCTTGCCCGGCTTGGCGGGAGGCTGCGGCTTTTTCGGGTCGGCCTTACTGTTGGCTTTGCCGTTGCTTTGCGGGGCGATAGGTTTTTCGTTGGCCAGTTGCGCCGTCACCATGCGTGGGGCGGTTTGGGCGGTTTTGGGCTGGACAGTCGGCTGCTGTTGTACTGGCCGGGTTTGCGGCGCGGCCTGGGCTGCGGCCAACGGCGCCTGCGGCATCGGCAGGGCGTCTTGCACCAACGCGCGGTTTTCCGACGGCTGGCGCGGATCGGCCATCGGCAGGCTGTCGATGCTGGCGATCTGGCTCGGCTTCATGGGGTGCAGGCCAAGGTGACGCTCGGCCTGCTCGCGCAGCCGCACCGGGTCGTTCATATAGCTCCATTCCGCTTTCAAGACATGGATCGATTCTTGAGTGTCGACGATGTCTTTGCGCAGACTGGACAGACGGTGCTCTTGCGCCTGAACTTCATATTTCAGCATGAACAGGCCGGTTCCGGCGATGGTCGCCAGGGCTGCCCATAAGATGGTCGCACCGCGCATCATGGGCGGCCTCCATCCGTTTGCCAGGCCGGTGCGTCGGTGCGCACGGCCACGCGCAGCTTCGAAGACCGAGCGCGCGGATTTGCCGAAATCTCTTCGGCGGAGGGTTGGATGGCCTTGCGGCCCGCCAGAACAAAGGTGGCCTGCGGCCCGTTCGTCACGATCGGAACGTGACGCGACGGCTGCGGGGCCGAACCGCTGCGGTCTTTCAGGAATTCTTTGACGGCACGGTCTTCCAGGGAATGGAACGACACCACCGCCAGACGGCCACCGGAAACCAGCACGCGTTCGGCGGCGGCCAGGCCGCGTTCAATCTCGCCCATTTCGTCATTGACGGCGATGCGCAAGCCCTGGAAGGCGCGGGTCGCCTGATCGATGCCGTCCTTGGATTTGGGCACGACGCGGCGGATCAATGCGGCCAGTTGCGCCGTGCTGGTGAACGGTTCAGTCTTGCGGTCGGTGACGATGGCGCGGGCCAGACGGCGGGAATGGCGTTCCTCGCCATAGCGCCAGAAGATGTCGGCCAGTTCGACTTCGTCCAAGCTATTGATCAGATCGGCGGCGCTGGGGCCGTCGATTTCCATGCGCATGTCGAGCGGGCCGTCCTTTTGGAAGGAAAAACCCCGTTCCGGCTGGTCGATCTGCATCGACGACACGCCCAGATCCAGGGTCACCCCATCGACGGGATCAAGTCCGGCATCGGCCAGCAGGTGATCCATGTCGCCAAAACGGCCCGCCAGCATGACGAAGCGGCCCGGATATTCGGCTTCCATGGCGCG
Organism: Rhodospirillaceae bacterium; assembly: GCA_030151865.1. Classification (GTDB taxonomy): domain Bacteria; phylum Pseudomonadota; class Alphaproteobacteria; order Rhodospirillales; family Magnetospirillaceae; genus JASLCK01. Next base: position 17,638 of record JASLCK010000128.1, read on the forward strand.
GCCGCGTTCGACGGCGGTGGGATCGCGATCAATACCGATCACCTTGCAATTGGCGCTGCCCAGAATGGCGCGGCTGTATCCGCCCGCGCCAAAGGTGCCGTCGATATAGACGCCGCCATCCTTGGGGGCCAGACCGGCAACCACTTCGCTCAGCAGAACCGAGATGTGCAGGGGCTTTGCCATCACTGACCCTCCACCGGGCGACGCAGGCTGAGCTGCGGGCGGTTGACCAGGGCGCGGGCGCGGGCTTCGGCCTGATGGGCCTTGAGCGCGTTCGGTTCCCAGATCTGGAAGGTGCGGCCCTTGCCGACAAAGGCGGCCTGCTCGGTGATGTTGGCATGGGCCAGCACGTCTTCGGGCAGAATGACGCGGCCTTCGGGGTCCCAGGCCAATTGCGAGGAGGTCGAGAAGATCAGCGTGTTGAGATCGTCCTGTTCGGGCGAGAACAGGTCGTAATTGCTGGCGGTGGCGTTGGCCAGCTCCTCCAGGAAGTCGATTCCGCATCCTTCAAGGGCGGCATGATTGAAGGACGGATAGACCACGATTCCCTGGAAAGTCTGTTGCGACAAGGCAGCACGAAACGGCGCGGGAACGGAGACCCGTCCCTTCTTATCAACCTTATTAATGAAGGTAGATACGAACAGCGCCATCGCTTGCTCGTCCTTACGCCCCCGTTTCGCCACTCCCCGCGCCCGCCGCCCGATCAGTGGATGCACTGATGGCGTTGGGTGGGTTGTTATGGGATATCATGGGAAAATATGGGCGTCAATGGAATCTCATAGTAAAACAATGGGTAGAGGCCTGTTTTTATAATGTCGGAAAGGTTTCGTCGAAAATTTGCTTAAATGTGAATAATCCGTTTTGAATCATATTGTTGTGTCGATTTCCGAACAAATTGGGTGAGGGGGGTTCGCCCTCCGTTCGCTGATCCCATGGCGGTGCGTCCCAGAAATGCCCATGGGATGGCATGGGACGCGATTGGGCGGGTATGGCGCGGGAATTGGGAGGACATGGGACGAGCCGTGAAAACCGGGGAATTTCCGGTCTTCCGGGGAACGTTGTTCAGCGGAAAAGAGATAAGCGTCAGACGGCCTATAAGCCGGGTTCTGTCCACCGCCGAGGCGGCTGGATGACCATTCATCTGGGACGCCCATTACTGGGACGCCTCACGCGACCGACCCGGACAACAGCGCGGAAATGCGCCTGTCCGACAAAGGTTTGCCGGACTGCCGTCCCTACTTGGTCTTGCTCCCGGTGGGGTTTACCATGCCGCCCCTGTTGCCAGGGGCGCGGTGCGCTCTTACCGCACCCTTTCACCCTTACCGGCTGGCGGAAATCCGCGAACCGGCGGTTTGCTCTCTGTTGCACTTTCCCTGGGGTCGCCCCCGCCGGACGTTATCCGGCACCGTATTTCCGTGGAGCCCGGACTTTCCTCCCTCCGGTTGCCCGAAGAGCGGCCATCCAGCCATCTGACGCGGGCGCAAACTAGGCGTTCCGGGGGTAGGATGCAAGAGTTATGGTGCGTTAGCCTGTGGATAAGTTTTTCCACTGTATTGGCTGTAGTGAATACTTTGTGACGATTGGTGTGATGGCCGTCACACCCCGATAACTTGATTTTTACCAGAACGATCTTTGGTGAAGTCCAATCCGGCAGAGTTGTGACTATTTTTGGACAAGAGTGATAAAATGATAATTTTTCAGTAAGTTGGCTGTGATCAATGCCCTTTGACCTACCCAAAACGGATTAATGCCAGTGTTGGCTTGCGGTCGGCATAACCGGGCGTTCACACTGGTCTCGGTGATGCGATCAAAAGGAAGCGTCATGTCTGTTGGATGGAAAGGTGTGGTTCTGGCCTGTCTTCTGTGCGCGACGGCATCGTCGGCGCGCGCTGATGGCCTGATTCTCACCACCGAGGACTATCCGCCTTTCAATTTCAGTCGCGATGGCGCGGTCGCCGGGCTATCCACCGACCTGTTGCGCCATGTGCTGGAACGCGCCGAAGTACCGGGGCAGTTCGCGCTCTATCCCTGGCTGCGGGCTTATGGCGCGGCGCAGAACGATACCGATACCTGTGTCTATTCCACCACCCGGACCCCGCAGCGCGAGCCCTTGTTCAAATGGGTCGGGCCGCTGGTCTATAACGACTGGGTGCTGTTCGCGCCGCCTGACAGCCAAGCTGCGCCCACCGCTTTGGAAGACGTGCGTAACGCCGTAATCGGCGGTTATCAGGGCGACGCCACGGCGGTTTATCTGCGCGATCAGGGGTTTCGGGTCGATGACGTGACATCGGACCGTCTTAACCCCCGCAAACTGCTGTCGGGGCGCATCGATTATTGGGCTACCGGACGATTATCGGGGGAATTTCTGGCCCGCCAGGAAGGGGTGACAGGATTGCAGGCGGTGCTGACATTCAAGCATGTGCCGCTTTATCTGGCCTGCAACAAGACGGTGTCCGATCAAACCATCGGGCGTCTGAACGACGCCTTGCGCGCATTGACCGATGAAGGGGTGACGGACCGGATCGCCAAGGCGTATCGCTGAAATCAGCGCACGCGGTGCCGGGCGATGGGGACCGGCGGCGGCTCGAAAGTGTCGGGCATGTCGTTGATGCGTCGGCGGGTGGCAAAGGATGCCGCCGCCGCCAGGGCCATGGGCGGGCCCAGGATCAACGCCACTTTGCCCATCCAGATCATGAAACTTCTGTGGCCCTTGGCGATGATGATGGCTTCCTTGCAGTCATAGCGCTGCTGAAAGGTGCCGCCGCAATTGTCCATCTGCTGTTGCACGTCGGGGGCAAGAAAGCCGTAATCGTCGGGATCGATGGTCAGAAACATCTGATAGATCATCGCGCACACCCAGACCGTGCTGGCGGTCATGGCGATCCACTTTGCGACCTGGCGGATGGACGGTGCGGCCATTAGATATATCCCTGCGCGATCTGTCTGATCCGCATTTTACCACAAGGATGCCCAAGGCGGGAGAAGTTGAAGCAAAGCTCCCGCTTGGTTCTGGCATTCGGTGCTTCAAAAGCGTATATGCATTTTCTTCCTTACTTAAAGAAGAGCGCGCGAGAGGAACGCAGATGGCCGAGAAGTGGACTCCCGATAGCTGGCGGAGCAAGCCCATCCAGCAGGTGCCCGAATACCCCGATGCCGCCAAACTGGCTTCGGTCGAGGAAACTCTGCGTAACTATCCGCCGCTGGTGTTTGCCGGTGAGGCCCGCCGCCTGAAGGCCGATCTGGCCAAGGCTGCCGAAGGCAAGGCGTTCGTTCTGCAAGGCGGCGATTGCGCCGAAAGCTTCGCCGAATTCCATCCCAACAACATCCGTGACACCTTCCGTGTGTTGTTGCAGATGGCGGTGGTGCTGACCTTTGGCGCGGCCTGTCCGGTGATCAAGGTCGGCCGCATGGCCGGCCAGTTTGCCAAGCCGCGTTCGGCCCCCACCGAAACCATCAATGGCGTGACTTTACCCGCTTATCGCGGCGACATGGTCAACGGCATGGATTTCACCCCGGAATCGCGTATCCCCGATCCGGACCGTCTGGTGCGCGTCTATAACCAGTCGGCGGCGACCCTGAACCTGCTGCGCGCCTTTGCTCAGGGCGGTTATGCCGACCTGCACAAAGTGCATCAGTGGAACCTGGGTTTCGTGGCCGGCACCTCGGGCACCCGTTATGCCGATCTGTGCGCCCGCCTGGATGAAACCCTGGCCTTCATGGATGCTTGCGGCCTGACCTCGGAAAACATTCCGCAGATCCGCGAGACCGACTTCTTCACCTCGCACGAAGCGTTGCTGCTGTGGTACGAGCAGGCCTTGACCCGCATCGATTCCACCACCGGCGACTGGTACGACTGTTCGGCCCACATGCTGTGGATCGGCGACCGCACCCGTCAGGTGGATGGCGCCCATGTGGAATTCCTGCGTGGCGTCAGCAATCCCATCGGCTGCAAGGCTGGCCCGACCACCTCGCCCGACGATCTGCTGCGTCTGATCGACACCTTGAACCCCAAGAATGAAGCGGGTCGCCTGACCATCATCACCCGCATGGGGGCCGACAAGGTGGGCGACAAGCTGCCGGAACTGCTGCGTGCCGTGAAGCGCGAGGGCCGTAAGGTGGTCTGGCTGTGCGATCCCATGCACGCCAACACCATCAAGATGGGCGATTACAAGACCCGTTCGTTCGACAACATCCTGGCCGAGGTCAAGGCCTTCTTCGCGGTGCACCGCGCCGAAGGAACCCCGGCGGGCGGTGTCCACTTCGAAATGACCGGTCAGGACGTCACCGAATGCATCGGCGGCACCCAGGCCATCGACGGCGACAGCTTGGGCGATCGTTATCACACCCATTGCGATCCGCGGCTGAATGCTACTCAGGCTTTGGAACTGGCCTTCCTGATTTCCGAAGCCCTGAAGGATGCCCGTATCGAAGAACGCAAGGCGGCTGTTGCATCATGAATAAGCCGGTCGTGACAGGCGGCAATCCGGTTGCCGTGGCGGACCCCGCGGTGGCCGAGATTCACCGCCTGTCCGACCAGTACTTTGTCCGCACCAAGGAAATCGTTGGCCGTTACGGCGACCAGACGGTGACCTATGCCGTGTTCATGCGTCGCCCCGTCATCTGCACCCCTCGCCTGGCGGTGCAGTGGTTGCAGGCGGTGGCGGCGGAACGCGGCACCCAATTCAAGATCGACCTGAACTATCAGGAAGGCGAATGGGTCGGCGCGGGCGAACCGATGATGTTCATTACCGGATCGTTCTTTCATCTGGTCGATCTGGAAACTCTTTACCTGCAAAAATTGGGTGCGGCCTGTGTCGCGGCCTATAACGCCTATACCATGT
>JASLCK010000166.1 GCA_030151865.1 Rhodospirillaceae bacterium
GTTCTTCGAACGAATCATTTGGCGCGATGGTCGCTTCTGCCCGCATTGCGGTGGCATGAAGTCTTGGGTGATCAATGGCAAGTCCACCCGCGCTGGTCTGTACGAGTGCGGGGAATGCGGTCAGCAGTTCACCGTCACGACCAAGACCCCCTTCCACGCCACCAAGCTTTCTCTGTGGACTTGGCTGCAAGCCCTCTACTTCATCCTGAACTCGTCCAAGGGCGTCTCGTCCGTCTTCCTCGCCAAGTGGATCGGCGTCAGCCAGAAGACCGCTTGGAAGATGGGGCACGCCATCCGCGAGATGATGGAGATTCGCGAATTCGCCCCTGCGCTGACGGGCGTGGTCGAGCTTGACGAGAAGTACCTTGGCGGCAAGCCGCGCTTCAAGCGGGACAAGGACGGCAACGTGGTCAAGCACAAGCGCGGTCATGGCACCGACAAGCAGCCCATTTTCGTCGCCGTTGAGCGCCACGGGCAGGTTCGTGCCGTCACCTTCGACAGCGACACCGTGCCGACTATCAAGGGGCTGACCGAGCGGTTCGTCCGTACTGACGCCCACCTGATGACCGATCAGCACTCGGCGTACCAGATCGTCGGCAAGGGCTTTGCCGACCACTCCTACGTCAACCACGGCAGCAAGGAATACGCCCGCGCTGGCGTCCATAACAACACCACCGAGTCGTTCAACAGCCAGCTTGAGCGCGCCAAGCAGGGCGTCTTCCACTGGCTGTCCAAGGATCACGTCCAGCGGTACATCAACGAGGTGGCGTTCCGCTGGAACCAGCGTCGCGCCGTCGAGAAAGTGACGCGCTCCGGGATTCGGAAAATTGCGATGGAGCAAGCGCCTGTGTTAGAGCAGATGAAAACACAGCTCACTTTCGCTGCCGGTCGTCAAGTAAGGCGAAGCGTGAATGGGAGCATCATCCCAATCACGAGGTAATCATGGCATTCACGTTAACGAAAATATCGAATTACGGGACAACAAATCCCGTCGTAGCTCGCCTTGCTGTCCAGACACATGATCTTCTTCAATGGGCTGACCTTCCCAAAGAACGACGGGATGACGTGTATGGCGTGTACGACGGCATGAAGAACCGTCTTCTCAAGTGTCACGAAGCACAAGGTCGGCTTTCCGCCGCCCTAGACGAAACCCTTGCCGCTAATCACTTTGCCCCTGATGGAACGCTGAAGAGCCGCCCGCACCTTATTGGGTTGGAAAATGAGGTCGAAACGATCCTCTATGAACAGAAGAACTTCCTTCGGGACTTACTGAACGTCGTAAACATCTTCTTCGATGCGGAGTTTGACGAAGCCAGCGCATTTTATGATGCCAGGACGGGCGGTGATGGGAAACTTACGAAGTGGGCAAAGGAAACGTTTGGGGGCGATGATCCGTTCTCGGAAATGCTGGAATGCGAGCAGGGATGGATCGGGGAAGTCATCCGCAAGCGCAATGCCGTGGAGCATCCCGGCGGCAAATCTGGCACCCTGCACATCGTAAACTTCGAGCAAGTACCAGATGGGCGTTTCATCATGCCAGTATGGTATCGGGACGATATGCAGCCGACAGGCATTTTCCCAGATTTGGAAGTGCTGCTTGATAACCTACTCACACTGGCAGAAGACGTTCTCGTGTCATGCATTGTCCATAAGGGCAAGCATGGCAACATGATCGCTTTTGGCGAAATCCCTGAGCAAGAGCGCGGTAAGGAATGTCCGAAGCGGATTAGAGTGGTACCGGGCGCAGCTATGCGCAAGCTGCTTTAATCGTCAAAAAGGGGCGGTCGATGACCGCCCCTTTTATCGGGCTGGAACCTTTTTCTCGGTTATAGACCCGTTTTTTTATGTGTGCTCCTGAAAATGTGAGAATGAGGCGGGCGGGCGATTTTCGTATCGCAAGATACTGTGTTTCTTTGTCTCGTTGGCCCTATATATCGACTTTTATTCCTGTTTTGTTCTGCATTTTGTGTAAGTAATGGTTTGGTATTTATTCCTTATTCATCCCTGTCTTCTTGTGACGGCCATCACCGACGCGCCATTGTCTTGCTGTCATGCTTAGAAATCATGACATTTCTCTTCTATGACTATTGACGGCGGGATTCGGGGTGTGATTCTATGCGGACCATGCTGATCCTTGCTGAAATCCGTCGCCGTGCGCGCCATGTGATCGGCCCTTTCCTGGGGCTGATGGCGGTGACGTATTTTGCGTACCACACGGTACAAGGGGATCGCGGCCTGTTGGCCTGGTGGCATTTGAATCAGGAAATCAAGCAGGCGGAGGAAACTCTGGCGCAGTTGGAAGAGTCGCGCGACACCATGGAGCGCCGCGCCCGGCTGTTGCAGCCTGAACAGCTTGATCCCGATATGCTGGAAGAACGTGCCCGCACCATGTTGAACATGGGGCGCGATGACGAAGTGATCATCCTGCGCACTCCGCATTCCTGATCTTTATAACGTTTCCCCATCAAAAGAACGGCCCCACATCTTTCCCATGTGGGGCCGTTTTCGTTGGGCGTCAAGCAGCAACCGACGTGGTGCTGTTGATCAGATTTTGGCTCCAGCTGGAGACGTTATTGTTGTTATAGGTGCTGATGGCGTTCATTAATTCCTGCAACAACTGTTGATTCGAAGCGGTGGCGCTGGTCGAACTGCTGCTGGTGCTGGAAGAAGAACTGTCGCTGCTGGCCTGATCGCTGGCCTGATTGCTGGGCGGCGGGCCGGGCGGGGGATTGTCCTTCATCGCCTGGGCGAACTGGTTTTCGGTCAGGCTGCCCGAACCCGAACTGTCCAGCTTGGACCATAATTGCTTGGCCTGGTCCTCGCTGACATCCTTGGGGCGGCTGCTGAGGAATTCGGCTTCGCTGACGCTGCCATCGCCGTTGCTGTCCATCTTCGAGAACAAATCCGAACTGCTGCCGGACTGGCTGCTCGATGTGGATTGGCTGCTGCCCGACATCAGGCTTTGCACCAGTTGCAGCAATTCGTCGGTGGTGCTGTCGGAAGAAGAGCTGTCGCTGCTGCTGTCGGACGAGCTTTGGCTGCTGGTGCTGCTGCTGCTGGCATGGTGATGGTGATGCGGGGCGTTGGCCTTCATGGCACTGGAGAACTGGTCTTCGGTCAGGCTGCCGGAACCCGAGCTGTCCAGCTTGGACCACATTTGTTTGGCCTGATCTTCGGTCATGTTCTGCGGGCGGCCGTTGACGAATTCGTCTTGGGTGACGCTGCCGTCGCCATTGCTGTCGAGCTTGCTGAACAGGTCGCTCAACCGGTCGGACGACTTGGAACTGCTGCTGGTGGAGCTGGTCGAACTGGTGCTGCTGTCGTCGCTGTCACCATCCCCATCGCTGGGCGGCGGTGGCGGCGGCTGAAATTGCTGGGTTTGCAGCAGGCTCGATTGGGTCTGGCTGGCCATCTGGGTGAAAGCCGATGAGAAGTCGCTTTCCGACAGAGAGCTGCTGCCGCTGGTATCGAGGCTGCTGAACAGCTGGGTGGCCTGACTGGAGGACAGCCCGGCCTGGGTGGCGGAAGTGTTGAATTCACTGCTGGAGACGCTGCCGTCTCCATCACTATCCATCTTGCTGAAAAGTTTTTTCAGCCAAGCGGATTGACTGGAGCTACTGCTCGTTAGTCCGTCAATCATGATGATCTCCCTCGTGTCCGCGAGATTGGGAAATCTCGCATCTTTTATACGAAGGGGAGGAAGTTCACTTGCGCTTATTTAAGTAAAAAAATCAAAAAATCAGAAAAGTTTCCGGTTTTGTAGTTTTTTACTTTGTACTTGCAAAACTCATCTTAAAAGCAAACGCCGTGCCAGGATCGAATGTGGCGGACTCTCTGGGGTTTTGCCGTTTTTCTGGCTGGACGGAGGGGCAGGCGGCAAATTTTGCCCGGCAAAAAAGGCCTGAGGGCTGGGACATTTTTGCCGGTCCGCCGTTTTTTCTCTGGTTTTGCCCGAACGACGTTCCCATTTCCCCTATCAGGATTGTGCGCTCCAAGTAGGGCTTTGTTTGGTAAGGATTTTTTACCAATTGGTGGGCTTTTCTCCGTCAAGATTGCGGGTTTTTGTGATTAACCAAAATGTAGTTAATCTGTCATTGTGCATTGCAAAACAACGCTTTAATCCGTTCGGAACCCTTGCATGGGGCGGTGAAAAACGATACCTACTCAGGTCATAGATTATCGGAATACCCCTCCGGGAGGAGACAGTATGGCCACTACCAAGCGCAGGACCAAGCCGGGGGATGCCCCCGTCACTCCAGAAGAGCTGATCAGCTATTACCGCGATATGCTGCTGATCCGCCGTTTCGAGGAAAAGGCGGGGCAACTTTACGGCATGGGGCTGATCAATGGCTTTTGCCATCTCTATATCGGCCAGGAAGCCGTGGTCGTGGGGATGCAATCGACCATCAGCAGCGACCGCGATTCGGTGATCACCAGCTATCGCGATCACGGCCATATGCTGGCCTGCGGCATGGACTCCAAGGGCGTCATGGCCGAACTGACCGGTCGCTCGGGCGGGTATTCCAAGGGCAAGGGCGGCTCGATGCATATGTTCAGCCGCGAAAAGAACTTCTACGGCGGTCACGGCATCGTCGGCGCGCAGGTGCCGCTGGGCACCGGTCTGGCCTTTGCCCACCAGTACAAGGGCGATAACGGCGTCTGTCTTTGCTATCTGGGCGACGGCGCGGTTAACCAGGGTCAGGTTTACGAATCCTTCAATATGGCGGCCCTGTGGAAGCTCCCGGTGGTCTACATCATTGAAAACAACAAATACGCCATGGGCACCTCGATCGAGCGTGCGTCGGCCGGGACCGATCTGTGCCGTCGCGGCGCGGCCTACAACATTCCCGGCAAGGCGGTGGACGGCATGGACGTGCTGGCCGTGCGCGAAGCCGGCGAGGAAGCGGTCAACCATGCCCGTTCCGGCAACGGCCCCTTCATCCTGGAAATGAAGACCTACCGCTATCGCGGCCATTCCATGTCCGATCCGGCCAAGTACCGCACCAAGGAAGAAGTCGCCAAGATGCGCGAACAGCACGATCCCATCGATCGTCTGCGCGCCAAGCTGCTGGCCGACGCCCTGGTCACCGAAGACGGGCTGAAGGAAATCGACCGCGATGTGAAGGCCATCGTTACCGAGGCTGCCGAATTCTCGCAGACCAGTCCCGAGCCGGATCCGTCCGAGCTGTGGACCGATATCCTGATCGAAGCCTGAGGGGAAATCTGACATGCCGATTCAAATTCTCATGCCGGCCCTCTCGCCGACCATGACCGAGGGCAAGCTGGCCCGTTGGATCAAGAACGAAGGCGACGCCGTCAAGTCGGGCGATATTCTCGCCGAGATCGAAACCGATAAGGCGACCATGGAAATGGAAGCCGTCGATGAAGGCACTCTGGGCAAGATCCTGATCGCCGCCGGGACCGAAGGTGTTCCTGTCAACACCCCCATCGCCCTGCTGCTGGAGGAGGGCGAGGACGCCTCGGCCATCCTGACCGCCATGGAAGGCCCCTGCGCCGCCAGCGTGCCCTTGAACCATGCTCAGCCGTTGGACGCCGCGCACCGCACCGCGCCGCCCGCCCCGGCGGCTTCGGTCAGCGCGCCGGAAGAAAAGGTCTACGACAAGTACATCCGTCAGACCGTGCGCGAAGCCCTGCGCGACGCCATGGCCGAGGAAATGCGTCGTGACGAAAAGGTCTTCCTGCTGGGCGAGGAAGTGGCCCAATACCAGGGCGCCTACAAGGTCAGTCAGGGTCTGCTGGACGAGTTCGGTCCCAAGCGCGTGATCGACACCCCGATCACCGAAATGGGCTTCACCGGTCTGGCCTCGGGCGCGGCTTATGCCGGGCTGAAGCCGATCGTCGAATTCATGACCTTCAATTTCTCGATGCAGGCCATCGACCACATCATCAATTCGTCGGCCAAGACCCTCTATATGGGCGGCGGGCAATTGCCGTCGTCGATCGTCTTCCGTGGTCCCAATGGCGCGGCGTCGCGCGTCGGCGCCCAGCATTCCCAGTGCTATGCCTCGTGGTTTGCCCACTGCCCGGGCCTCAAGGTGGTGGCACCTTACTCCGCCGCCGATGCCAAGGGCCTGTTGAAGGCCGCCATCCGTGATCCCAACCCGGTGGTGGTGCTGGAAAACGAACTGCTGTACGGCCAAAGCTTCGAAGTGCCCGACGATCCCGACTTCATTGTCCCGATCGGCAAGGCCAAGATCGAGCGGTCCGGCTCGTCGGTGACCATCACCGCCTTCTCGCGCATGGTCCAGGTCGCCCTGGAAGCGGCGGAAGTGCTGGCCAAGGACGGTATCGAGGCGGAGGTCATCAACCTGCGCACCATCCGCCCGCTGGATACCGAAACCATCGTCACTTCGGTGAAGAAGACCAACCGCATCGTCAGCCTGGAAGAAGGTTGGCCGTTCGCGGGTATCGGTTCGGAAATTGCCGCGGTGATCCAAGAACAGGCTTTCGATTGGCTGGACGCGCCGGTGACCCGTGTTACCGGCAAGGATGTGCCGATGCCTTATGCCGCCAATCTGGAACGTCTGGCGCTGCCGCAGGTCGAAGAGCTTGTGGCTGCCGTCAAGGCCGTTTGCTACCGCTAAGGGGGATCGGATATGGCTGTTAAGATTTTGATGCCTGCTCTCTCTCCCACCATGAGCGAGGGCAATCTGGCGCGTTGGCTGAAGAACGAAGGCGACGCCATCAAGGCGGGCGACGTCATCGCCGAAATCGAAACCGACAAGGCGACGATGGAATTCGAGGCCGTTGACGAAGGCGTTCTGGGCAAGATCGTCATTGCTGGCGGCACCCAGGGCGTGAAAGTCAATGAACTGATCGGCGTGATCCTGGAGGAGGGGGAAGACGCCTCCGCCATCGCTGCCGTGCTGGCGGGCGGCGCTGCCGCTGCTCCGGCCCCGGCTGCTCCGGCTGCGGCTCCTGTTGCCGCCGCTCCTGCTGTTGCCGCTGCCGCTCCGGCTGCTGCCCCGGCCCATGGCGCCAACCGCGTGTTCGCCACTCCGCTGGCGCGCCGCATCGCCAAGGATGCCGGTCTGGACATCGCCCGCGTCGCTGGTACCGGCCCCCATGGCCGTATCGTCAAGCATGATGTGGAAGTGGCCATCACCCAGGGTGTTGCCCCCGCCGCCGCGCCGGTCGCTGGTGCCGCCGCTGCTCCGGTTGCCGCCGCTCCTGCCCCGGCCCCCGTGCCGGAATTCGGCCCGGCCTATACCGAGGTTCCGCTGACCTCCATGCGCAAGGTGATCGCCAAGCGCCTGACCGAGGCCAAGCAGACCGTGCCGCATTTCTACCTGACCATCGATTGCCAGGTGGACAAGCTGCTGGCTCTGCGCGCCGATCTCAACGGACGTGGCGATGATTACAAGCTGTCGGTCAACGACTTTGTAATCCGCGCCGTGGCCCTGGCCCTGAAGAAGGTTCCGGCGGCCAATGCGTCCTTCACCGAAACCGCCATCCGCATGTTTACGGATGTGGATATCTCGGTGGCGGTGGCGACCCCGGCGGGTCTGATTACCCCGATCATCAAACATGCCGACCAGAAGGGTCTGGCTTCCATCTCCAACGAGATGAAGAGCCTGGCCGTCAAGGCCCGCGACGGCAAGCTGAAGCCCGAGGAATTCCAGGGCGGCGGCTTCACCATCTCGAACCTGGGCATGTTCGGCGTGCGTGAATTCGCCGCCATCATCAACCCGCCGCAGGGTTGCATCATGGCCGTCGGTGCTGGCGAACAGCGCCCGGTGGTCAAGGATGGCGCGTTGGCTATCGCCACCGTCATGACCTGCACGCTTTCCGTTGATCACCGTGTCGTCGATGGCGCTGTTGGGGCCGAATTCCTGGCCGCCTTCAAGAAGCTCATCGAAGAACCGTTGACCATGATGCTGTAAGGGGGACCGGCAATGTCCGATACGTCTTTTGATATCCTGGTGATCGGCGGTGGTCCGGGCGGCTATGTCGCCGCCATCCGCTCGGCCCAGTTGGGCCTGAAGACCGCCGTGGTGGAAAGCCAGCATCTGGGCGGCATCTGCCTGAACTGGGGCTGCATTCCCACCAAGGCGCTGCTGCGCTCGGCTGATGTCTACCGCAACTTCAAGCACGCCGAATCCTTCGGCCTGTCGGCCCAGGGCGTCAGCTTTGATCTGGCCAAGATCGTGGCGCGTTCGCGCGGCGTCTCGGCCCAGCTTCAGGCGGGCGTCAAGGGTCTGTTGAAGAAGAACAAGGTCACCGTGTTCGACGGTCACGGCAAACTGCTGGGCAAGGGCAAGGTGGGCGTGACCAAGGATGGCAAGCCGGTGGCCGAACTGGCCGCCAAGCACATCATCCTGGCGACCGGTGCCCGCGCTCGCATCATTCCCGGCATGGAACCCGACGGCAAGTTCGTCTGGACCTATAAGGAAGCGCTGGTTCCCGACACTGTGCCGAAGCGTTTGGTGGTCATCGGATCGGGTGCTATCGGCATCGAATTCGCCAGCTTTTTCAATGCCTTGGGCAGCGATGTTACCGTCGTCGAGATGATGGATCGCGTCATGCCGGTGGAAGACGAGGAAATCTCGGCCTTCGCCAGGAAGTCCTTTGAAAAGCAGGGCATGAAGATCCTGACCGGTGCCAGCGTCAAGGGCATCGCCAAGACCGCGACCGAAGCCAAGGTATCGGTGGAAATCGGCGGCAAGGTTCAGGAAATTCCCGCCGACCGGGTGATCCTGGCCATCGGCATTGTCGGCAATGTCGAAAATATCGGCCTGGAAAACACCAAGGTGAAGGTGGAAAAGACCCACGTCCTCACCAATCAATGGCTGGAAACCGACGAACCCGGCGTCTATGCCATCGGTGACATTGCCGGTGCGCCCTGGTTGGCCCACAAGGCCAGCCATGAAGGCGTGATCTGCGTCGAAAAGATCGCCGGTGTGAAGGATGTTCATCCCCTGA
>JASLCK010000155.1 GCA_030151865.1 Rhodospirillaceae bacterium
AGGATGACGCCGAACGGGGGGCCAAGCTGGTCTTGCATCTGCGCGACGGCGAGGACGAGTTCCTGGAACCCATGCGCATCACGCGCATCGTCAAGACCTATTCCGACCATATCGCCCTGCCGGTGGTGCTGAAGGGCGAGAGCGAGGACAAGGACGAGACCATCAATTCCGCCTCGGCCCTGTGGACCCGTTCGAAGTCGGAGATCACCCCCGAGCAGTACAAGGAATTCTATCACCACGTCGCCCACGCCTTCGACGACCCTTGGGCCACCTTGCACAACAAGGCGGAAGGCGCGATCGAATATACCAACCTGCTTTATATCCCCAGCCAAAAGCCGTTCGATCTGTTCCATCCCGACCGCAAGCAGCATGTGAAGCTGTATGTAAAGCGGGTGTTCATCACCGACGACTGCGAAGAATTGCTGCCGCCCTATCTGCGCTTCGTGCGTGGCGTGGTGGACAGCCAGGATCTGCCGTTGAATGTCAGCCGCGAAATGCTGCAGCACAACCCGATCCTGGCCAAGATCCGCAGCGGTCTGGTCAAGCGCGTGCTGGGCGAGTTGAAAAAGAAGGCCACCGATACCGAAGGCGGCGATTATCAGACCTTCTGGTCGGCTTTCGGTCCCGTGCTGAAGGAAGGCATTTACGAGGATTTCGAACGTCGCAACGATATTCTCGATCTGTGCCGTTTCCGCACCACCAAGTCGGACGAACCCATCAGCCTGGCTGCCTATGTCGAGCGCATGCAGGATGGTCAGGACGCCATTTACACCATCACCGGCGATGATGTGGACGCCCTGAAGAAAAGCCCGCAGTTGGAAGGGTTCCTGGCCAAGGGCATCGAAGTGCTGTTGCTGACCGATCCGATCGACGAATTCTGGCCCAACGCCATCGGCTCGTACCAGGACAAGCCCTTGAAGAGCGTGTCCCAGGGTGCTGCCGATCTGTCGAAGATCAAGGGTGAACAGGCCGAGGACAAGCCCCAGCCGGAAGCGGCGGCAGGCGATGAAATCGCCTCATTGATCGCCGCCTTCAAGCTGGCCCTGGGCGAACAGGTCAAGGATATCCGCACCTCGGACCGCCTGACCGAAAGCGCCGTCTGCCTGGTAGCCGATGAAGGTGACATGAGCATTCATCTGGAACGGCTGATGCGTCAGCATCAACAGAATGCCCAGCGCCCGCCGCGTATTCTGGAAATCAACCCGCGCCACGGGCTGATCCGCCGTCTGGCCGCTGACGCCAAGCAAGAGGGGGCCGCCGACCGTCTGGCCGATGCCGCCTTGCTGCTGCTGGATCAGGCCCGCATCGTCGAAGGGGAAAGCCTGCCCGATCCGGTGGCTTTCGCCCGCCGTCTGGCGCTGATTTTGGAAAAAGCGGTTTAAGCCAGACCGATCAACGTGTTTCCCGATCTGATCAGATCGGGAAACACGCCCTTATGGCCTTAACATTCCTTGCCTGTTGCGGCAAAGGCTCACTCCCCACTGGGCCGATGCGTGCGCAGATAGTGATTATCCTCGGGCGCTTTCATGCGGCCGTCGACAAAATCGATAATGGAATTGAGGTCGCCTTCGGCTCGGATACGCCCGACGATGAAAAAGGCGATGATCAGCACCGCGATCATCCCCAACAGGTCATTCATCAGACCATAGACAGGCAGTGGACCCGACTGGGTCAAGAGATTGTAGGCCGAAACGACCACCGTCCAGCAGACGACGAAACCGGCCACCCCCCAAGTCAGGCGCGGGCTGCGGGCGCGTTGCGACAACAAAAGCGGCACGATGAAGAAAAAGCCGCTTTCAACCTGCTCGGGCACGTAAAGATCCAGTGCCGTCATCAGCACTGTAGCCGCCACCACCCCTGGTACGGCAAAAGCTTTCCATCGCATTCTTATCCACCCCAACAAAGAATCCGCTAGTCCGATTGAAGCCGGAATCTGACGCCGTGCAAAGTCAGCGTCGGAACCGTTTGGCCATTGCCCACGCCGAACGCCTCGACCCGGCGCTTCAATTCGGCAGGATCGATGGTTAATGGGATCTCGCACATTTGCGTAAACATTTTACGGGTTGTTCTGCGGTCCCCCCAGCCTGCATCTGGCAGCACTGGTAAGTCTTGCCCGTTCGCCAATGGCCCAGCATAACGCCACATCAGGCTGACCAAGGCCGCATAGGTTTTTTCCGACATGGTTTCCACGCTCATGTCAGAGGGAACATCGAAAAGTTCATAATCAATGATGGGACCGGCATCGACCTGGACTGTCATCCGATGCAGCGTCGCACCAAAATGGCTGGCGCCGTCATATTTGGCGAAGCAAACCCCGGAGATGCCGGGATAATCCGGGGAAGCCGGATGAAAATTGTAAGCCCCGCCCCCCAACCGTTCCAACATCGCAGCCGGAACAATGACATCGGTGCAGAAGGCGATCAGACGCGCCTTTTCCAGCCGCTTTTCGGGAAGCGCGGCAAGATCGTCCAGCGTCGCGGCGGGATAAAATGTCAGCAGGGAATTATGACGGCGGAACAGGGGAATCAGGTGCTTTTGCTCGACAGCGCCGGTCAGCACAACAAGCGCCTTGATCATGACGAGCAATCTCCGCCTGGGAATACGTCATCAAATGAC
>JASLCK010000242.1 GCA_030151865.1 Rhodospirillaceae bacterium
CCCGTAGCTCAATTGGATAGAGCACCAGACTACGAATCTGGGGGTTGGAAGTTCGAGTCTTTCCGGGTGCACCATTGAAGGCCGCTGTGGGCAACCACAAGCGGCCTTCGCCATGTCTGGGCCAAAGCCTAAGCCACACCCTCCTCTTCCCGATCTTCCGGCAGGACCGGGATCGTGAAATAGAACGTCGCCCCTTCGCCATTCTTGGATTCCGCCCAGATGCGGCCCTGGTGACGCAAGACGATACGCTTGCAGATGGCAAGGCCAATGCCGGTACCGGGATAGCTGCGGTGGGTGTGCAGGCGGCGGAAAATTTCGAAGATGTCCTGTTCGGTTTCTTCCATGCCGATGCCGTTATCGCTGACCGACACCAGCCAGTCGTTGCCCTGACGACGGGTTTGCACCCGCACGATGGGGGGCCGGTCGGGGGCGCGGAATTTCAAAGCATTGCCGATCAGGTTCTGGAACACCTGCATCATCTGGATCGGATCGGCCTGCACCATCGGCAAATCCCCCACTTCGACGGCCGCGCCGCTGTCGGCGATGCTTTCGCGCAGATTGTCGAGCGCCGCCTGACAGGCTTCAGCCAGGGAGGCCCGTTTCAACTGTCCGCCCTTGACGGTGACACGGCTATAGCTGAGCAGGTCACGGATCAGAGCGTGCATACGCTGCGACGCGGTGGTGACATAACTCAGATACTCCCGCTCCTCCGGTGTCAGACCCGGCCCCAGACTGCGTTCCAGCAATTGGGTGAACGAAGTGATGGCCCGCAAGGGTTCCTGCAAATCATGGGACGCCACATAGGCGAAACGTTCCAACTCGGCATTGACTGCGCTGAGACGGTCCACCGTCTGATGCAGTTCCTTTTCCAGTTGCTGGCGATGACGTTCGATCGACATCTGATCCAGGGCGAAAGAGATATCGGCGGCCATTTCCGCCAGCAAATCCTGGATATCGGCGGTGAAGAAGCCATCCTGCCCGGAATATAAGGTCAGCGTGCCAACGGTTCGGCCGTTTTCCCACAGCGGAAACGCCGCCGCCGCCACCAGCCCAAAAGCGCGGGTACGGTCATGAAACGGCGCGGCGTCAGTGGATTGATTGATGTCATTCAAGACCTGAAGCTGCCCCGACACCATCGCCTTGCCGGTCGGCCCGCGGCCAAAATGATGGTTGGGATCGGCGAACACCATATGACCCTGCATATAATCCGCCGCCTCGCCCGCCCAACATTGCTGTTCCACCTGCAAGGTCTCGGGGTTGGTCAAACCGATCCAGGCCAGCTTGAAACCACCAAAATCGATGGCGATACGACAAATTGCCTGAAACAGATCGTTCTGTTCGCGGCATCGGACAATCGCCTGATTGGTTTGGCTAAGGGCGGCGTAAATATCCTTCAGCCGCATGATCCGCCGTTCCGCTTCCACCCGTTCGCCAATGTCGCGAACCACGGCCTGCACCAGCAGACGTCCAGCGGTTTCCACCTCGCGGGCGCTGACTTCCACGTCCAGCGGCACGTCGTCCTTGGTGCGATGACGGCTGACAAACACATGCCGCCCCTGGGCCAGCACCCAGTCCCAATCCCGCTGCCAGGACTTTTCATCGATAAAGAAGGACGCGAACAGCCGCCCCCGCAGTTCCCCGCGCGACCAGCCATACATGGTTTCGGCCCGGTCATTGGCCTCGATCACCCGGCCCTGAGCGTCAGTCAGAAAAACCGCATCGTTGGCAAACCGGCTGAGATGGCCGAAATGACGGATCAGTTCTTCCCGCTCGCGGTCGGAGCGCTGCATCCAGCGGGTCATATAAAGGTAGATCAAGGTCGCGCTGACCAGAACGAACAGCACGCCCTTGGTGCTGTTCAGCAAGACACTGGCCCAGTCCTCTTCCCCCGTCAGAAACACCAGACCGTCGGAAACGATGATCCAGACCAAAGCCAGGACGGCATAAAACAGCGCAACCTTACGGGCAACCTCGACGCTATAGCCCGAGGCGGGGCCAAGCTTTTCCATCCAAGCCCTCCGACCGTTCTCCACCACTTTATATATACCCTAATCCTGGCAGATAATTTATTAATTTATAATCTATATTGTCTTTCCCGTTTCTCAACGGGCAGGCGCGGTCTTGCTGTTTTTTTGAGCAAGCGAATAAACTCCCTCCAACACATTTGACTTGCGTGAAAAAATCGCCTCGAATACAGGCAACACCAACTGACGTTCCAGCTTCGAGCACGATCCCTTGACAATCGAAGGCACCCCGGCCCTAGAGGCCGAGAATATCCATAAAAGTTTCGGCCCCCTAGAGGTGCTGAAGGGCATCAGCCTGAAGGCATATGACGGCGAGGTCATATCGATCCTCGGCTCCTCGGGCTCGGGCAAGAGTACATTCCTGCGCTGTCTGAACCTGCTGGAATCCCCCAACCAGGGCCGCATCGCCCTGGGTGGCGAGGATATGAAGCTGAAAAACGCCAAAGGGGTCATGGTCCCCGCCGACGCCCGGCAGATCACCCGCATGCGGGCCGCCATGGGCTTCGTATTCCAAAGCTTCAACCTGTGGCCGCATCTGACGATTTTAGAAAACGTCATCGAAGCGCCGGTACAGGTTCTGGGCAAGCCCAAGGCCGAAGCGACCGAGGCGGCAGAAGCCATGCTGGCCAAGGTCGGCATCGCCGATAAGCGCAATGCTTATCCATCGCAGCTTTCCGGCGGGCAGCAGCAGCGCGCCGCCATCGCCCGCACCCTGGCGATGCAACCGAAAGTGATTTTGTTTGACGAACCCACCTCGGCCCTTGACCCGGAAATGGTCGCCGAAGTGCTGGGCGTCATCAACGGACTGGCCGAAGAGGGCCGGACCATGCTTCTCGTCACCCACGAGATGCGTTTTGCCCGCAACGTCTCTTCCCGCGTGATTTTCCTTCACGACGGGCGCATCGAGGAGGAAGGAACGCCGGACAAAGTGTTCGACCACCCGACCTCGCCGCGTTGCCAGCAGTTCATGGCGAGTCATCGCTGAGAGTTTCATCGAGAGGGGAGTTTTAAGGAGATGACCTTGAAGAAGTTTCTCATCGCCGCGGCGCTGACCGCCGTCGCCATGACCGGCCAGGCTAACGCCGCCGACAAGATCCGCATCGGTACCGAAGGCGCTTACCCGCCCTTCAATCAGGTTGACGACAAGGGCAACATCACCGGCTTCGACATCGACGTCGCCAAGGCCATCTGCGCCGAAATCAAGGCCGAATGCACCATCGTCACCCAGGACTGGGACGGCATCATTCCCGCCCTGAACGCCAAGAAGTTCGACGCCATCGTCGCTTCGATGTCGATCACCGAAGAACGTCAGAAGGCGGTCGATTTCTCGGACCCCTATTACACCAACAAGCTGCAGTTCATCGCCGCCAAGAAGACCGCTTTCGACCCGAAGGCGCTTAAGGGCAAGGTGATCGGCGCCCAGCGTGCCACCATCGCCGGCACCTGGCTGGAAGAACACGTCAAGGACGCCGAAATCAAGCTGTACGACACCCAGGAAAACGCTTACCTGGATCTGGCTTCGGGCCGTCTGGACGGCATCCTGGCCGACAAGTTCGTCAATTACGAATGGCTGAAGAGCGACGCCGGCAAGGACTTCGAGTTCAAGGGCGACGCCGTGTTCGACAACGACAAGATCGCCATTGCCATCCGCAAGGGCGACACCAAGCTGCGCGACAAGCTGAATGCGGGTCTGAAGGCCATTCTGGCCAACGGCACCTATAAGAAGATCAACGAGAAGTATTTCCCCTTCTCGATTTACTAAGACCAGGACGCGGCCCCGCGGCGGGAAACCGTGCGCGGGGCCGTCTCTTTTCCGGAAGAACAGATGGATCTGCACGGTTTCGCCCCGCAATTGGCGATGGGCACGCTGGTGACGCTGCGCCTTGCCTTCTCGGCCCTTGCGGTCGGGTTGGTGCTGGGGCTGCTTGGCGCTACGGCCAAAACATCCAAATATCGGCTGCTGCGCGGGCTGGGCGAAGGCTACACCACGGTCATTCGCGGCGTGCCGGAACTGCTGGTCGTGCTGATCGTTTATTTCGGCTCCTCGGCTGCCTTCACCGCCGTGATGGAGATGTTCGGGTCCGACGAATTCGTCGAGCTTGATCCCTTTGTCGCGGGCACCTTCGCCTTGGGCCTGACCTTCGGCGCTTATGCGACCGAAGTGTTCCGGGGCGCGCTGCTGACTGTGCCCAAGGGCCATATCGAGGCCGGGCAAAGCCTGGGGTTGAGCCGTTGGCGGGTGTTCTATCGTATCGTGCTACCGCAATTGTGGCGCGTCGCCCTGCCCGGCATCGGCAATCTGTTCATGGTGTTGCTCAAAGACACCGCCCTGATTTCGGTGGTCGGCCTGGACGAGCTGATGCGCAAGGCGCAATTGGCGGTCGGCGCCACCAAGGAACCCTTTACCTTTTACGGCGTTGCCGCCCTGATCTATCTGGTTTTGACCGTTGTCACCGGCGGCGGCCTGATGGCCCTGGAACATCACGCCAATCGCGGCTGGCGGAGGGCCCGGTCATGAGCTTTGACGTCGGTCTGATCATCGACAACATGCCCAAGCTGTTGCAAGGCGTGCGCCTTACCGTCGAGCTTGTGGTCTTTTCCAGCCTGATCGGCGTGGCCCTGGCCTTCCCGCTGGGGATCGCGCGATCGTCGGACAACAATTGGGTCCGGGCCTTTCCCTGGACCTACATCTTCTTCTTCCGCGGCACGCCGCTGATGGTGCAGATGTTCCTGGTCTATTATGGCCTGTCGCAATTCGCTTTTGTGCGGGGCTCGATCCTGTGGCCGATGCTGCGCGATCCGTTCTGGTGCGCCCTGCTCACCATGTCGCTGCACACCGCCGCCTATATCGCCGAAATTCTACGCGGCGCCATCCACGCCATCCCGGCAGGCGAAGTGGAAGCGGCCATTTCGGTCGGCATGAGCAAAGCCACCATCATTCGGCGCATTCTGATCCCGCGCGCTGTCCGTATCGCGCTTCCCGCTTATTCCAACGAAGTGATCCTGATGCTGAAGGGCAGCGCGCTGGCCAGCACCATCACCTTGCTGGAAATCACCGGCATGGCCCGCACGGTCATCGCCCGTACCTATAAGCCGGTGGAAATCTTCATCGCGGCGGGCATCTGCTATCTGGTGATCTCGTTCCTGCTGGTGCGCTTCTTCAAGCTGGTGGAATGGCGGCTGAACCGCCATGTCCGCGCCGCTTTTTAAGAACGATCTGCGAATTCGGCGGGGCGGGGCAGCACGTTAACAGCCAGCGCCGCCCCCACCAGGGCCATGCCGACCAGATGGCGCAGGCCCACCTCTTCCCCCAGCAGCAAAGCCGACAGGGCCAGAGCCGCCAGCGGCATCATGGCCGTATGGGGGGCCGCTTTGGCCGCACCCAGCCGGGCCAGACCGGCATACCACAGCACATAGGCCAGGGCCGAAGCTCCCAATCCGCCATACAGGATCGCCAGCCATCCGCCCAGCGTCACGGCTGTCCAATCGAATCCCACCGCCTCGATTGCAGCGCCCGGCACAAACATCGCCAGCGCCAGGGCATTGACCCAAAAGGACGTCGCCAACGGCGACAAACTGCCAGAGACCCGTTGACCATAGACGGTGAACAGGGCTTCGCAGACCACGGCGGCCAGCACCAGAACCGTGCCCGCCAACGACCCACTGAAGCCGTCGGGTCGTCCTTGCAATACCAGCAGCCCTGCCGCCGACAAAGCGATAGCCAGCCAACCGGCCTTGCCGGGCCGCTCGCCCAGCATGATCAGGGCCACCACCGCCAGAACGGCGGGCGTAGTGGCGGTGATCACCCCGGCTTCCGCCGCCCCGGTCAGACGCAATCCCCATAACAGAAACAGATTGAACAGAAAGACCCCGGTAAAGGCACAGAGTCCCAGCGCCGTCAGGTCGCGCTTCGACGGCAGACGTAAACCGCCGTCAGCCTTCCAGGTCAAAGGCAGCAAGGCCCCCGCCGCCAACGCCATGCGCACCGCCGAAGCCAGATGCAGCGGCAGCCCATCAGCCACCACCTTACCCGCCACCACCGACCCGCCGACGATCGCCATCGACGCGGCCAGCCGCAGATGGGCCGAAAAGTCCGAACTCATGCCTAACGATCAGTGCATGCTGGAACGGGTCGAGGTATCCGGACAGGCATGCTGGGCGTCGCGGCCATCGCACACCCGCACCTGCTGCATAAAGGCCAGCCACTGCTTGGTGACATCGGGACTGACCGGCAGTTTGTCCTTTTCAAAAGGCTCGCCCCGCCAGGACCGCGAAATCACATAAAGGCGTTCGCGACCGCGAATGACTTTATAAAGGTTCAACTCACCTTTGCCCCATTGCTTGGACCGGGTACAGGCAATGGCCCGCAAGGCGGTTTCATAGCCGTTTTCCATACCCGGGCTGACCGCCCCCGCCCCCACATCGTCGCAGGCCTGCTGGACTTCTTCCACCTGGCCCTTCAGCACATCGGCGGGGCTGCTTTCCGGCTTGCCGTTGATCAGTTGCACCGTCAGCATTTCCTTCCAATTCTGGATGGTTTGCCCCTGGGGCACCAGTTCGGTCAGTTCCACATTGCCCTGGCGATCATGAAACGCGATCACCCAGCCGGAGGGCGGGATCAGAAACAGCCGTTCGCCCGGCAAGGGCTGGCCCTGCTGGGCAGAAACCGCCTGGGGCAACAGCCCGACACTCAACAGAGCCAGAAACAAAGCCCGGAAACGGGGCAAGCGCACACCCATGGAAAACTCTCCGGCGAAACGGTCAATAAGCTTTATGCAAGGCATGCCGCAGCACCTTGCGCATCACGGTGGGAAAAGCGTGGTCGTCCAACTGGCTCAGCGGGCTCCACAGACCGCGCACCAGTTCGGGATTGCGGACCACATGCCCCACCGCCACCTGAAGTTCGAGGTGAAAGTGGGTGAAGGTATGGCGCACCAGACCGGGCAACAGGCCGCGCCATTCAATATCGGTGCGGATGGCCGGGGCTTCGGGGACGGCTTCCTCCAGGCTCCATGCATCCTCGCGCCAGGGGGTGGAGGGCACTTCCATCATGCCCCCCAGCAAGCCCTGATCGGGGCGGCGGCGGATCAGCACCGCGCCATCCTTGCGCAGCAGCCAAAAGGCGATACCGCGCCTCGTCGGCTTGTCGGGCTTGGGCGTCTTGGCGGGCAGAGTTTCGGCAATGCCCAGATGCAAGGCGTCGCAATCGTCGCGCCAGGGGCACAACACACAGGCCGGATTACGCGGCGTGCAGACGGTCGCCCCCAAATCCATCGCTGCCTGGGCATAATCGCCGGGGCGCAGCTCCGGGGTCAGCCGTCCCGCCAGTTCCTTCAGCCGGGGTTTCGAGCCCGGCAAGGGATCGGTGACGGCGAACAACCGCGACATCACCCGTTCGATATTGCCATCCAACACCACGGCGGATTTGGCAAAAGCGATCGAACAGATGGCGGCGGCGGTGTAATCGCCGATGCCCGGCAAGGCCCGCAGCGCCGCTTCGTCATCGGGAAAGACGCCCCCCAGATCCTGGGCCACCACCTTGGCGCATTTGTGCAGATTGCGGGCGCGGGCGTAATAGCCCAAACCGGCCCATGCCTTCAGCACATCATCGAGCGGCGCTTCGGCCAAATCGAAAACCGTCGGCCATTGGGCGGTAAAGGCTTTAAAATAAGGTTCGACCGCAGCCACCGTGGTCTGTTGCAGCATGACCTCGGACAGCCAGACATGATAAGGATCAGGCTGACCGCCCGGCAGAGTGCGCCAGGGCAGCACACGGGCGTTTCGGTCGTACCAAGACAGCAGGCGTTGAGCCAGATCGGCGGGCAGGGCTTGCGGCATGGGCCAGACAATAGCATACAATCAGGCGATGTCGGACAAAGCTGACCAAGAAAAATCATCTTCCGCCCCCGCCAAAACCCAGGCCCCAGCTAGGTCCGAGGAACGGCGGGGCATGGCCGGGCCGCGCTCGGTCGCGGAAATGGCCGCGCGCCTGACCAGGAAACCTTTGGGCAAACGGGGCTTCGCCGAAGCGTCGCTGGTGGCTCAATGGTCCAGCGTGGTCGGAACCGTGATGGGTCAATTCACCGCGCCGTTGAAAATCGCCTTCCCGCCGGGGGAACGCAGCAACGGGGTTTTGCATATCCGCGTCGCCTCGGGCGCGATGGCGACCCAGTTGCAGCATCTGGAACCCTTGATTCTGCAACGCATCAACGCCCATTTCGGCTATGGCGCGGTGGCGCGCCTGCATATGGTGCAAGGCCCCCTGCCGCCGCGCCAAAGCCACAAGGCTCCGCCGCCGCCCAAACTGACGCCCGAGCAGGAACAAACCCTGCAAAGCAACCTGGAGGCGGTGGAAGACCCCGAGCTGCGCGACGCATTGGCGCGATTGGGCCGCCATCTTGCAGCACGCTCTTGACCGCAACCAGGAACTCACCCACCTTGCATCAGGCTTTCGACACTGCCCCTTTCAGCGTCGATCCCCCGCCGCCCCCTGCAGGAGTATCTCTGCCGTGAAAGCTTTCACCCGCGCTGCCGCCAAAACCGTTGCCGCCGCCGCCTTCTGCGCCGTGTTGGGCGCGCTGGCTCCCGCCCAGGCCGCCGACGACAAGCCCTGGCCGCAATTGGACAAGGTTTTGGGCAAGGCTGACGCCCCCATCACCATCATCGAATATGCGTCGCTGACCTGCCCGCACTGCGCCGACTTCGCCGAACAGACCCTGCCCAAGCTGAAAAGCGAATGGATCGATACCGGCAAGGCCAAGCTGATCTATCGCGACTTCCCGCTGGATGGCCGCGCCCTGGCCGCCGCCATGGTGTCGCAATGCTCGAACGACCGCTACTTCTCGTTCCTGGATGCTTTCTATTCCAGCCAGCGGGTATGGGGCACCGCCCCCGACGCCATCTCTGCCCTGAAGAATGTCGGCAAGCTGGGCGGTCTGTCGGACAAGCAGGTGGATGACTGCCTGAACAACCGCGACCTGATGCAGCAGATTCAGGACCGCAAGAAGGAAGGCGCCGACCGTTACGCCCTGGATTCCACCCCCAGCTTCATCATCAAGGGCAAGGTCTATGCGGGCTTCATCGCCTATGACGACTTCGTCAAGCTGCTGAAGTAAGCCAGACAAAAAGCGCCCATCGCCGTGATCCACTTTTCCCGCCTGCGCCTTTCGGGGTTCAAATCCTTCGTGGACCCCACCGAGGTCGTGATCGAACCCGGCATGACCGGTGTGGTCGGGCCGAACGGATGCGGCAAATCCAATCTGGTGGAAGCCCTGAAATGGGTGATGGGCGAAACATCGGCCAAGCAGATGCGCGGCGGCGAAATGGACGACGTCATTTTTGGCGGCTCGTCCAACCGCCCGCCGCGCAATCTGGCCGAAGTCACCGTGGTTCTCGACAACCGTGGCCGTCAGGCCCCGGCGCTGTTCAACGACAGCGACGAGTTGGAGGTGATGCGCCGCATCGATCGCGGCCAGGGTTCTCTTTATAAGGTCAACGGCAAGGAAGTTCGCGCCCGCGACGTCCAGGTGCTGTTTGCCGATGCCGCCACCGGGGCACGGTCCACCGCCATTGTCAGCCAGGGCCGCATCGGCGCGCTGATCAACGCCAAGCCGTCCGACCGGCGCGGCCTGCTGGAGGAAGCGGCCGGGATCGGCGGTCTGCATTCCCGCCGCCACGAAGCCGAACTGCGCCTGAAAGCCGCCGAAGGCAATCTGGAACGGCTGGAAGATGTGCTGTCCACCCTGGACACCCAGTTGCAGGGGTTGAAGCGTCAGGCCCGTCAGGCCCAGCGTTACCGCAATCTGTCCCAGCAAATCCGCGATATCGAAAGCCGCCTGCTGGCCGCCCAGTGGAGCCAGGCCATGCGCGCTCTGGACGAAGCCCACGCCAGCGGCGAAGAGCTGGAACGTCAGGTCGCCACCTTGACCGGATTGGCCGCCGAAGCCGCCACCCGTCAGGCCGAAGCCGCCGCCGCCCTGCCCGGCCTGCGCATGGCCGAAGCCGAAGCCGCCGCCCGTTTGCAGCGTCTGATCTCGGCGCGCGAACAGTTGGACGCCGAGGAAGGACGTTTGGCCGCCGCCAAGCGCGACATGGAATTGCGGCTGCAACAGATTGCCGCCGACATGCAGCGCGAAGCCGCCCGCGCCGCCGACGCCGAAGAAGCACTGGCCCGTCTGGGCGAGGAAAAGGACACCCTGCTGTCGGCCTGTGCCGACGAAATCGAAATGCAGGATCAGGCCCAGGCCGACCTCGACCGGGTTTCCGCCGAGGCCGCCGCCATCGAGGCCGAAGTCAACCGGGTCCTGGAGGAAGTCGCCGCCGCCGACGCCGAGCGCGCTGCCGCCATCCGTACCCTGGCCGAAACCGAGGGACGGCGCGAACGGCTGAGCAAGCGCCTGGAAGAAGTCGCCGCCCAACGCCAACAGGCCGAAGCCGACACCGTCGATCAGACCGACCTGACCAGCGCCGAAATGGATCTGGAAGAAGCGCTGGAATATCTGGAGACCTGCCGCGAGCGGGCCGATGGGGCGGAACGCCGCCGGGGCGAGGCGCAATCCGCCCGCGACCGCGCCCGCGATACCTGGCAAAGCCAAGGCGCGGTGCTGTCCAAGCTGAAGGCCGAAGCCGATGGCCTGAAAGCCGCCATGGCCCAGGCGGCGGGCGGGGCCGACCATCCGATTCTGGACCAGATCAACGCCGTCTCTGGCTATGAAGCCGCCTTGGGTGCGGCCTTGGGCGACGATCTGTCGGCACCCCTGGAAGACGATGCCGCACCCTTTACCTGGCGCACCCTGCCCATGGACGGCGACGCCCCCGCTTTGCCCGCCGGAACCGATCCGTTAAGCCGTTATGTCACCGCGCCGCCCGCCCTGGCCCGACGTCTGGCCCAGATCGGCGTTGTCGCCGCCCAGCAAGGGGCCGGTTTGCGCGCATCCTTGCATGTTGGCCAGCGTCTGGTCAGCGTCGAGGGCGATCTGTGGCGCTGGGACGGCTTTACCGTGCGCGCCGGGGCTCCGTCTGCCGCCGCCATCCGCCTGCGCCAACGCAACCGGTTGCGTGAGTTGGAAGCCCAGATCGAGGATGCCGAACTGGGGGTCGAGGAAGCGGAGATGCGGGCCGAACAGGCCGCTGCCCAGGTGGAAAAGGAAAGTGCCGCCGAACGCACCGCCCGCGAGGACGTCAAACGGGCCGAGGCGGAAACCGCCAAACTGCGCGACGCCCACGCCAAGTTGGCGCAACGCGCCGCCGCTGCCCAATCGCGCCTTAGCGCCTTGGCCCAACAGGAACAGGCCGCCCAAACCGATCTGCACGAAGCTGAAACCGCCGAAAGCCAAGCCCGCGAAACTCTGGCCGGGTTCAGCGGTCAAAGCGAAGGGCGCGATCAGGTGGCCCTGCTGCGCGCCGATCTGGCCGAAAAGCGCACCCAATTGGTGGAAGCCCGCAGCTTCCTGGACCGGTTACGCCGTGAAGCGGGCGACCGCCGCCGCCGCCTGGACGCCTTGCAGGTGGAAGAAACCTCGTGGGCCGGGCGCGCCGCCCAATCCATCCGCGCCCAGGACGAAATGACCGAACGGCGCGACGCCGCCCTGGAAGAACTGGAACGTCTCGCCGCCCTGCCCTTCGAGATCGAGGAAAAGCGCCAGACCCTGCTGGACGACATCGCCGCCGCCGATGAGGGGCGTCGCATGGCCGCCGCCGCCATGGCCGATGGCGAACAGCTTCAGACCGCCGCCGACCGCGCCCTGAAGGAAGCCGAGCACGCCCTGGCCGCCGCACGCGAAGAACGCATCCGCCGCGAAGCCGCCATCGCCGCCGCCGCCCAGGCCGCGCGCACCCTGGCCGAACGCATCGCCGAAAAGCTGGAACTGACACCCGAGGCGCTGCTGGCCCAGCAAGACGAAGCCGCCGCCATCGCTCCGTCGGATATGGCCGATAT
The DNA here is from genome assembly GCA_030151865.1 of Rhodospirillaceae bacterium. GTDB lineage: Bacteria > Pseudomonadota > Alphaproteobacteria > Rhodospirillales > Magnetospirillaceae > JASLCK01. Next base: position 11,962 of record JASLCK010000242.1, read on the forward strand.
GGAACACCGCCTGGAACGGCTGGTGCGCGAGCGCGAAGCCATGGGGCCGGTCAATCTGCGCGCCGAAGCCGAGGCCGAGGAACTGGAACAGCAAATCGCCGGGCTGAACGCCGAACGCGACGATTTGCTGGCCGCCATCGCCAAGCTGCGTCAGGCCATTTCCGAAATCAACCGCGAGGGCCGCGACCGCCTGCTGGCCTCGTTCGAGGCGGTAGACCAGCATTTCCGCTCGATGTTCGTGCGGCTGTTCGGTGGCGGACGCGCCCATCTGACCTTGACTGAATCCAGCGATCCCTTGCAGGCCGGCCTGGAAATCATGGCCAGCCCGCCCGGCAAGCGGTTGCAAATTCTCTCGCTGCTGTCGGGCGGCGAACAGGCGTTGACGGCGCTGGCCCTGCTGTTCGCGGTCTTTATGACCAACCCCGCCCCCATCTGCATCCTGGACGAAGTGGACGCGCCGCTGGACGACGCCAATGTCGATCGCTTCTGTTCGATGGTTGCCGAGATCGCGGAAAAATCCCGCACCCGTTTTCTGGTGGTCACCCACCACCGCATGACCATGGCCCGCATGCATCGCCTGTACGGCGTCACTATGGCCGAACGCGGCGTTTCCACCTTGGTTTCCGTCGATCTCAGGACCGCCGAAGAACTGCGGGAACATGACTAACCGGCCCCATAATCGGCTTTGACGCGTAAGTTTCCCAAGGCCCGGCCTCTTTCGCGAAAAGTCCCGAGGCGAGCGGCCTTGACAGTAGGGGATGCAAACCTTATGGTGCCCGCGCTTTTGGCTTTTTCGCGGCCATAACGGGTGTCCTTGGAGCGTGCGGAAGTGACGGACGAAACCTCGGAAACCCAGCACCTGAACGATCTTGACACCCGGTTGCGCGCAGCCCGCGCCCGCGAGCATGTCGAGAGTGGACGGGATACGTCGCGAAGCGGTAAGGCGGGACCGGGCATGGGCCTGGGGTTTCGTATTGCCGTCGAGCTGGTGGCGGGGATTGTGGTTGGCACCCTGATCGGGTACTTCCTGGATTCCTTAACCGGCACGCGGCCATTGTTGATGGTGGTGTTCTTTTTCCTGGGTTCCGCAGCGGGCGTGATGAACGTCTATCGCGCGGCCAAGGGCCTCGACGCTTCGGTCGGGCTCGGGCAGGCGCAGCGGCGGAAAGAACAGGATCGTACGAACGGTTCATAGAGAGAGGCTAACGGTGGAAAACCCGGTCGAGCAATTCAAGATCCAGCCCCTGGTTCCTCTCGAGGTCGGCGGCGTGAACATTTCGTTCACCAATTCGGCTCTCTTCATGGTGATCTCCGTCTGCCTGATCACCCTGTTCCTGACGCTGTCCGTTCGCGGCCGCGCCCTGGTTCCGGGTCGGTGGCAGTCGATGGCCGAGGTCTTCTACGAATTTGTCGCCAACATGATCCGCGACAACGTGGGCAATGAAGGCCGGAAGTATTTCCCCTTCATCTTCACGTTGTTCATGTTCGTGCTGTTCGGCAACGTGATCGGCCAGGTGCCTTACACCTTCACCTACACCAGCCATATCGTTGTGACCTTTGGTCTGGCGATTGTGGTGTTCATCGGCGTGACCATTATCGGCTTCGCCCGGCATGGCTTCCATTACCTGCGGATGTTCTTCCCGCACGGCGCCCCGCTGGCGACTGCCGTCATTCTGGTTCCGATCGAACTGATTTCCTATCTCTCCCGCCCCTTCAGCCTGGCCATTCGTCTGTTTGCGAACATGACCGTCGGCCACATCATTCTGAAGGTTATGGGCGGTTTCGTTGTGGCGTTGGGCCTGGCCGGCGGCTTCGTGCCGATGGCGTTCCTGGGTGGTGTCACCGTTCTCGAGTTCGGTATCGCCTTCCTGCAGGCTTATGTCTTCGCCATCCTCTCCTGCATCTACCTGCATGACGCCATTCACATGCACTGATTGATGTGGGTCTGAGTTAACAAGTCTCTTGGTTTTTTCGTTTCTAGAAAGGGAAGTTCTATGGATCCGCAAGCTGCTAAGATGATTGGTGCTGGTCTGGCCGCCATCGGCATGATCGGTTCGGGTATCGGCGTTGGTAACATCTGGTCGAGCCTGATCGCCACCGTCGGTCGCAACCCCGCCGCCAAGAGCAGCGTCGAACTGTACGGCTGGATCGGCTTCGCCGTGACCGAAGCCATCGCGCTGTTCGCCCTGGTTGTCGCCCTGATCCTGCTGTTCGTCTAATTTCTGACGAAAAGCAAAGCGGTAAAGCCGGTGGCTGCGTTCGCGAAGCCACCGGCTGGTCCGTCTGAACGGACGATTTAAGCGAACAGGAATCTTCGAGCGATGCCCCAGTTCGACCCTACCTTCTTCTCGACGCAGCTGTTCTGGCTGGCCGTCACCTTTGTCGTTCTGTACGTCATCTTGTCCTCCATCGCCCTGCCGAAAATCGGCGGCGTGTTGGAAGAACGTCAGCGTAAGATCGACGACAATCTCGATAAGGCCGCGCAGCTGAAGGCCGAGGCCGAAGCCGCCATCGCCACCTATGAAAAGGCCCTGGCCGAATCCCGTGCTCAGGCCCAGAAGATTCTGCGTGAAAACGCCGAACTGCTGGCCAAGCAGTCGGAAGCAAGCCAGAAGCAGCTGGGCGAACGTCTGGCCGACCAGATCAAGGCTGGCGAAAGCCGCATCAATGCCGCCAAGGACCAGGCTTTGGCCCATGTCCGCGAACTGGCTGTTGATGTCGCCAAGACCGCGACCGCCAAGCTGACCGGCGCCTCGCTGGATGACGCCAAGGTCACCGCCGCGGTGTCCGCCGCCATGCAGGAGGGCCGTTGATGTTCATCTCCGTCGCCCAAGCCGCCGAAGCGGCTGCTGAACACGCCGCCACTCACGGCGGTTTCTTCTCGGAAGGGGAAACCTGGGTCGCCATTACCTGGCTGATCGTCGTTGCCTTCCTGGCCAAGCCGGTCTATCGCGGCATCGCCGCCGCGCTGGACACCCGCCGCGAGAAGATCAAGACCCGTATCGAGGAAGCGGAGCGTCTGCGCACCGAAGCCAACGATATGCTGGTCACCTATCAGAAGAAGCAGCGCGATGCTCTGAAGGAAGCTGAAGAGATCATCGCCCATGCCAAGTCCGAAGCCGCCCGCATCTCCGCGCAGGCTGCCAAGGATCTGGAAGAGCTGCTGAAGCGCCGCGAACAGCAGGCCCTGGACCGTATCGCCCAGGCGGAAAACGAAGCCGCCCGCGAAGTCCGCAATGCCGCTATCGACATCGCCATGACCGCCACCCGCAAGCTGATCGCCGACAATCTGTCGGCCGAAGCCTCCGCGGCCCTGGTGGACAATGCCATCAAGGATCTGCCCAACCGCTTGAACTAAAGCGGCCGTTTCCCGCCTGTCGGGAAAAAGCAGAGTCATTGAGACGCCAAAAACCCCGCCTCTTTCAGGCGGGGTTTTTTGTTGCCTATCGCGTGGCATTGCCCTGTCTGTTACAGAGGCACCGATCAATAAAACAGCAGACTGGAAAAAAATCCGAAAACCCACATTGATGTCAGTGCCAAATTGAAGGCCGAGGCAGGCATTGATATACTTGATGGTTCACGCCTTATTTTTCATGGACGCCCCATGGCCAGTGATTTCACGACCGACGTTCTGACTGAAGACGAGATTTTCCCCGACATGCCGGTACGCACTGTCGGGCAGATCGTCAGCGGGGAATTACTCACCTGCGGACTCGACACCACGGTTTCCGAAGCTGCCGCCCTGATGCGCACATCCCGGTGCAGTTCGGTGGTGGTGGTGGCCGATGGATTGCCGGTGGGCATCTGGACCGAACGCGATGCCCTGTGCCTGGATTTTTCCAGCCAGAGTTTCGATCAACCGATCGCGCTGCATATGACCAAGGTGGTCAAGTCGATCGATCAGCAGGCTTCGATCAGCGAAGCGGGCGTGCGTTTCAAGCGCGAAAAAATCCGCCATCTGCTGGTGGTCGATGACAGCGGCCAAGCGCGGGGCATGCTGACCCAAACCGATGTGGTGATGAACCATGGCGTCGAACATTATCTGACCTTCCGCGATGTCCGCTCGGTAATGTCGCGCCCGCTGGAAGTGATCAACGCCGCCACATCCATGACCGAGGCCGCCCGCATCATCCGCG
>JASLCK010000251.1 GCA_030151865.1 Rhodospirillaceae bacterium
CCACATGAGCGCCTGCTCGGTGGCCCGACGGCGGCGGCCCGAACCTCCTGCTCGATGATGGCGGCGACGCGACGCTGCACGTGCATCGTGGCGCGGACTTCGAGAGCGTCGGCTCGGTGCCGGCGTTCGACGCCGAGAAGGAGCCCGAGGAGTGGGGCGTGATCCTGGGCCTCCTGCGCGCGGAGCAGCAGAAGAATCCCGGTCGCTGGACGAAGGTGGCGGCTGACATCCGCGGCGTCTCCGAGGAGACGACCACGGGCGTGCATCGCCTCTACGAGATGATGAACGCGGGTACGCTCCGCTTCCCCGCGATCAACGTCAACGATTCAGTCACCAAGTCCAAGTTCGACAATCTGTACGGCTGCCGCGAATCGCTGGTGGACGGCATCAAGCGCGCCACCGACGTCATGCTGGCGGGCAAGGTTGCCGTGGTTGCCGGCTTCGGCGATGTGGGCAAGGGCTCGGCCGCCAGCCTGCGCGGCCAGGGTGCTCGCGTGCTGATCACCGAAATCGACCCGATCTGCGCTTTGCAGGCCGCCATGGAAGGCTATCAGGTCGTCACCATGGAAGAAGCCGCCCCCCAGGGCGACATCTTCGTGACCTGCACCGGCAACATCGACATCATCACCATCGAACATATGCGCGCCATGAAAGACCGCGCCATTGTTTGCAACATCGGCCACTTCGACAGCGAAATTCAGATCGCCAGCTTGCGGAACTACAAGTGGCACAACGTCAAACCGCAGGTCGATGAAGTCGAGTTCCCCGATGGCAAGCGTCTGATCGTTCTGGCCGAAGGCCGTCTGGTCAATCTGGGCTGCGCCACCGGCCATCCCAGCTTCGTGATGTCGGCCAGCTTCACCAATCAGGTGCTGGCCCAGATCGAGCTGTGGAACCATGCCTACAAGTATGAACGCAAGGTCTATGTGCTGACCACGCAGCTGGACGAAAAGGTCGCCCGTCTGCATCTGGAAAAGATCGGCGTCAAGCTGACCACTCTTTCCAAGGCTCAGGCCGATTATATCGGCGTTTCGAGCGAAGGTCCGTTCAAGCCGGAAGCCTATCGCTACTAAAAGCGTCCGCTCTGCTTGTGCAAGATATCGCGCCCCGGTCTTTTCTGGCCGGGGCGCTTGTCTTTTCAGGGCGTTAGGGGCACCTTGGGGGCATGCTGGTTTTTCGCCCGCTTGTCCCTGCCCTTTTTGTGACGCTGCTGCCCTTGTGCGCCCAGGCGCAAGAGGTTATGGCCGAACCCCCTGTGCATATCCCCGCCCCCGACCGTCCCGACGATCCGGCCACCCTGGCCATCGGCGCGTTGTTGCTGGTGGCGCTGATCTTTCTGCCCATCGTTTTGTGGCTGCGCCGCCAGTTGCGCCAAGCCATCGAGGAAAGCCAACGCCTGGATGGTGAACGCCAGCAATTAGCCGAAGTTCTGGCTGCCGCCCCCGATGGGTTCTATCGCTGGACCCTGGCCGCCGATGGGCAAATCACCGCCGAACATTGCTCGCGCCGACTGGCGGTCCTGCTGGGGCTGTTTGGCGGCATCAGTTCCCGCTTTGCAGACGTTTTAGAAAGTTTTCCCGCCGCGGAAGCCACTTTGCTGGACGAGGCAGTGGACCGGCTACGCCAATCGGGCACCGGCTTTGAAATGGAACTGCCGCTGCGCGACAGCCATCGCCGGGTGCTGGTGATCGGCAGTCGCGCCGCCGATCTGGAAGACCGCCCCTTGGCCGACGTGCTGTGGATGCGCGATGTTACCGAAGGGGCGGCGGCGGTGGACCGGCTGTCCCACGAAACCCGCGATCTTTCAGCCGAACGCAACCGCCTGCGCGATCTGTTCGAAGCCTTGCCGCTGCCGGTCTGGCTGCGCGACGGCGATCTGGCGCTGATCTGGTGCAATCCGGCCTATGCCCGCGCCGTCGATGCCGAAACCACGCCTGCCGTTGTCGAAGCCGGACTGGAACTGGTACCCGCCGCCGCCTTGCGTGAAGCCCGCGCCCTGGCCGCCCGCGCCCGCGCCTCTGGCTTGCCGCGCAGCGAAAACTTCCATCTGGTAATCGGCGGTGCGCGCCGTTTGGCGGAAATCACCGAAGCCCCCTTTTCCAGCGACGATGGGCAGCTTTGCACCGTTGGCTTTGCTATCGACCGCACCCGCGAGGAAGACCTGCAAAGCCAGGTGGATCGCCATGCCTCGGCCCATGCCCAGGTTCTGGAAAATCTCAGTACCGCTATTGCCGTTTTCTCGACCGACACCCGGCTGACCTTCTTCAACACTGCCTTTTCAATCCTGTGGCGGCTTGACTCCGACTGGCTGTCCACGGGCCCCAGCTACGCCAATGTGCTTGACGTGCTGCGCGACCATCGCCGCCTGCCGGAAGCAGCAGACTACCGCGCCATGAAGGAGGAGGAGCTGCGTCGCTTTACCTCTTTGCTGGAATCGGAAGAGAACCTTTTGCACTTGCCCGATGAACGGACATTGCGCCGGGTGGTATCGCCCCATCCCTTCGGCGGCCTGCTGTTCACCTATGAAGACGTCACCGACACCCTGGCACTGGAACGCACCCACAAAACCCTGTTGGCGGTTCAGCGCGAGACCCTGGACAATCTGCATGAAGGGGTGGCGGTGTTTTCATCGGATGGCCGGTTGCGGCTATTCAATCCCGCCTATGGCCGCGTCTGGAATCTGAGCGGCGACGATTTGGCGGGCGAACCCCATATCGCCGATCTGGTGGACCGCTATCACGCCTTCTTTGCCACAGCGGGCGACTGGCCGATGGTCCGCGACGGCATTCTCGCCCTGTTCAGCGACCGGGTCGCCCGCCATGGCCGGATCGAACGCTCCGATGGATCGGTTCTCGATTACGCCAGCGTGCCGCTGCCCGATGGAGCGGTTCTGACCACCTGGCTCGATGTCAGCGATTCCACCCGCGTTGAGCGGGCGTTGCGCGACCGAAACGATGCCTTGGCCGCCGCCGACCGCCTGAAAAGCGAATTCATCGCCAATGTCTCGGCGGAAGTGCGCACGCCGCTCAACACCGTTTTGGGATTTTCCGAAATCCTCAGTTACGAATATTTCGGCAAGCTGAACCGCCGTCAGCACGAATATGCCAAGGGCATCACCACCGCCGGGCAACATCTGTTTGAAGTGATCAGCGATATTCTCGATCTGGCGACCATCGAGGCCGGACAGATGACCCTGTCGCTGAACGCGGTCGATATCCACGCCATGCTGGCCAGCGTTCTGCAATTGACCCGCGAACGGCTGCGCGAAAAGCAGTTGGTCCTGAACTTTGATTGTCCGCTGGACATCGGCTGGCTGGTGGCCGACGAACGACGCATCCGTCAGGTTCTGTTCAATCTTTTGTCCAATGCGGTCAAATTCACCCCGCCACATGGTCAGATCACCCTGGCTGCCATGCGGGCCGAGGCGGAAAACGGCGAAGAGGTTCTGTTCACTATCGCCGATACCGGCCAAGGCATCCCCCAGGAGGAACAGGACCGTATCTTTGGCAGTTTCGTGCGGGCCGATCGCACCAAAAGCCGTCAGGGCGGGGCCGGTCTGGGGCTATCTCTGGTCAAAAACTTTGTCGAATTGCATGGCGGCTGGGTGGAAATCCATTCGGTCCCGACCGAAGGCACCACCTTTATCATCCACCTGCCCGCCGGTCCCGCCGATTTGCTTTAATCTTTTTGCTTGTCTGCCGTCTGCCCTGGCACCCAGGTGGCTTGGCGGAACTTCAGGCCATATAGGGTCAGTCCCAACCCCATGGCAGTCTGAGCAACAGAAGCAAAGCTGAGCTGCGCGAAGTCCATCACCAGACCGCCCAGCAACAGCAAAATCCCACCGGTCAGAAAGCCCCACCCAATGCCGCCGCGCCGTTGCCGCTCGACGGCACCGCATTGTGGACAAGTGGTTTGACGGGGAAACAAAGATGCCCCGCACATCGGACAATCCTTCATAGATGCCCCTCCAGCAGATGAATGTCTTTTGTCACGATATCAGCCAGAAAATCCATCACCGCACGGATGCGCGGACTACGGCGCAAATCCTGATGCACCACCAACCATAATTCGCGGGGTGCGGGCACCCCCTGACCGGGCACCCGCACCAGATCGGTTTCCGGTTCGCCCAAATGACAGGGCAAGGCGGCAATACCCACCCCGGCCTTTACCGCTGCCAATTGGATCGATTGTTCGTTGGAGCGAAAAACAAAGTCACGATCCCCCGCCATCTGGCGCACCCAGCGCTGTTGCGGCAGATGTTCCATTTCCTCATCGAAACCAATCCAGTCCCAGTCTTCCGCCTCGCGGTGCTGCTCAACATAGGTCTTGGTGCCGTACAAGCGATAGGCCAAGGTGCCGAGCTTGCGCCCAACCAGGGAGTCGCCTTGCGGGCGTGCCAGACGCACCGCGATATCCGCCTCTCTCCGGGCCAGACTGACCGAACGGTTTTCCCCGATCAGTTCCAGATGAATGCCCGGATGCGCGCGACGCAACGGCCCCAGACGCGGGGCGATAAAGGATGCCGACAGGTTGGGCGGCGCGCTGACCCGCACCCGCCCGGTTAGGCCGGTGCCTTCCTGGGCCAGACGGGAAATGGTGAAAGCCTGTTCTTCCATCCTCAGGGCGGCTTCGGCGATGCGTTCCCCATCGGCAGTCAATAAGGTTCCGCGCGGCAGGCGATCAAACAACCGCACCCCCAAGCTGTCTTCCAGCGCGGCGATGCGGCGGCCCACGGTGGTATGATCCATCTTCAGGGTTCGCGCCGCTGCCGATAGGCTGCCGGTACGGGCCAGTTCGGCGAAAACCCGCAAATCATCCCAGTCCATCACTTAACCTGTGCAAAAATACACACACCAGACGATAGTTTGGGGAATTCATCTGCATTTGTCCACGGCCTAGGCTGAGCCCAGTTCATTTCAGCCACAAAGGGCCAAGATCATGGTGAAAGTCATCCAAATTGACGGGTTAGGCGGGGCAGACAAACTGCATCTGGTTGACGTCGTTTTGCCGCCGCCCGGTCCGGGACAGGTTCTGCTGCGTCAGCACGCCGCTGGGGTCAACTTCGTCGATATTTATCTGCGCAGCGGCGTTGTCCATAGCCTGACCCAGTTTCCCGCCGTTCTCGGCGTCGAAGGGGCTGGGACCATTGAAGCCATCGGGCCGGGTGTGGAAGACTGGTCCATCGGCGAGCGTGTGGTTTGGTGCGGTCCGCCCA
>JASLCK010000306.1 GCA_030151865.1 Rhodospirillaceae bacterium
CGCGCTCGCCGATCATGTTCTTGGTCTGCGGGGTGGCGGGCACATGCAGGCTGACCACGTCGGAGATGTTCAACAGCTCTTCCATGGTCGAGCACGGACGGGCATTGCCGATGGCCAGCTTCTTTTCGATGTCGTAGTAGCGGACCTGCATGCCCATGGCTTCGGCAAGCACCGAAAGCTGCGAACCGATATGGCCGTACCCGATGATGCCCAAGGTCTTGCCGCGCAGCTCGAAGCTGTTCTTGGCCGACTTGTCCCAGCCGCCGTCATGGCAGACCCGCGACTTTTCGGGAATGCGGCGCATCAGCATGACGATTTCGCCCAGCACCAGTTCGGCCACCGAACGGGTATTGGAATAAGGTGCGTTGAACACCGGAATACCGGCGCGGTGCGCACCTTCGAGCGACACCTGATTGGTGCCGATGCAGAAACAGCCGATGGTCATCAGACGATTGGCCGCCGCCAGCACCTTGTCGGTGATGCGGGTGCGCGATCGGATGCCCAGCATATGGACGCCCTGGATCTTTTCGATCAGCTCGGCTTCGTCCAAAGCGCGCGGAAGGGATTCGATATTGGTGTAACCCCGTTCCTGAAATTCGCGGATAGCGTTGTCGTGAACGCCCTCCAGCAGGAGGATGCGGATCTTATCTTTCGAGAGGGAGTGCTTGACCACGGAAGTCGCCTTTGCGGGAAAACGTGATCGGGCACCATACGAAAGTTCGGGGCCGTCGTACAGAACCAGTTAACGCATCACCGCTCTTCCTGAGAAAAAATGGCCCGTTTCCTTATCTTCAGCCCCATTGCCGCGACCACCGCCCACCAATACGCACAATAAATAAGCACACTTGACAAGCCGACAAATTTTGCACAAAATATCAACACATACAAAAACTGCCCCGAAATGATCATTTTCAGGGCAGCTAATTTCGTTGTTTGCCTATATTTTTCGCAAACCCGCCCCGCTTAACAGCACCCCCAAAAGACAACCACTTGAAAACAAAGAGATAATATCAAGCGATCACCGTTGGCACGGCGATTGAATGCCCTGGCGCACCTTTTTCATTAAGGTGAAAACGAGGGGCAGATGAACAACACCATTGGCGGCGCGGACGTTTTGTTCGTGCTTTTGGGCGCGATCATGGTTCTGGCCATGCACGCCGGTTTCGCATTTCTGGAAGTCGGCACGGTCCGCCGCAAGAATCAGGTCAACGCGCTGGTCAAAATCCTGACCGATTTCGCCGTTTCGACCTGCGCCTATTTTTTTGTCGGTTACTTTGTCGCCTATGGCGTCAATTTCCTGGTCTCGGCCAAGGTTCTGTCGGGTACGGCGGGGTCGGGGTTTGCCCCCCAAGGCTATGATTTGGTCAAATTCTTCTTCCTGGCGACCTTTGCCGCCGCCATTCCCGCCATCATTTCCGGCGGCATTGCCGAACGCGCCAAGTTCTGGCCGCAATTGTGCGCCACCACGATCCTGACCGCCTTGTTCTACCCCACCTTCGAAGGCTTGATCTGGGGCACCCGCTTGAATTTCCAGGATTGGATTTCCGCCACCTTCGGCCAAAATTTCCACGATTTCGCCGGGTCCGTGGTGGTGCACGCCTTTGGCGGCTGGGTTGCCCTGGGCGCGGTGGTGATGCTGGGCGCGCGCCGCGGCCGCTATCGCAAGAACGGCCAGGTGATCGGCATTCCGCCGTCCAACATCCCCTTCCTGGCCCTGGGTGCCTGGATTTTGTCGGTCGGCTGGTTCGGCTTCAATGTCATGAGCGCCCAGAAGATGGACGGCATTTCTGGTCTGGTGGCGTTGAATTCGCTGATGGCCATGGTCGGTGGCATCATTTCCGCCCTGGTGGTCAGCCGCAACGACCCCGGCTTCATCCATAACGGCGCGCTGGCCGGTCTGGTGGCGGTCTGCGCCGGTTCCGACGTCATGCACCCCATCGGCGCCCTGGCCACCGGCGGCATTGCCGGCGCTCTGTTCGTCTGGGCCTTTAACCAGTGTCAGAACAAGTGGAAGATCGATGACGTTCTCGGGGTCTGGCCGCTGCACGGCTTTTGCGGCGCATTCGGCGGCATCGCCTGCGGCATCTTCGGCCAGGAAGCCCTGGGCGGCATGGGCGGCGTTTCATTGACCGCCCAGATTTTCGGCACCTTGCTGGGCGTCGCCTTCGCCGCAGCGTCGGGCTTCTTGGTGTACGGCACCCTGAACAAGCTGCTTGGCCTGCGCCTTGACCCCGAACATGAATTCCGCGGGGCCGATCTTTCCATTCACCATATCGGGGCTTACCCCGAAGAAGAAGTGCACGCCTACGACGACTCGCCTGTTTATGGCGACGACGACCGACGGGCGGCTTAACACTAAAGCAGTAAAGGCGGAGAGCCAAAACTCTCCGCCTTTTTCAATTCAGCACCGATCTTCACCACATACGTTAATGCTTTAATTTTTAGATAAATTTACACCTCTCGGCCCGTAAGTGTTGCTCTCGGCGCGCCCTGTGTCTATTCTGCCGACCAGGGTGGATGGGCTGTCACCCCAAAATTGGACGTAAGAATTTTTAAGCTTTCGTATGGCTTCCGGTAAACGTGGCCGTATGAAAAATTCGGAAAGATCGAATGTCATCCTGGATCCAATCGGGGGAACGGACCGGACGCACGCCGAAAAGCAAAACTGCACTGGCTATTTTGACCGCCATGGTTGTGAGCGGTGCCAGCATCGGTGTTCCGGCTGAAGAAGTTAGCAATCCTGGCTCTGCGGGTTCCTCTGCGGCCTCCCCGTCGATTTCGACCTCTCCCCAGGCTCCCGCCGATAAGGCTGTGGCGGCGCCCTCTGCCGCGCCTTCCGCCGCCGAACCGTCGCTGGTCAGCCCTGCCCCGGCTGCCACTCAGCCCCCCGCTGCCAGTGACGAGCCGTCCCTGGTCAGCCCCACGCCCAGCACCCAGCCCCCACAGCCCAAGCCCGCCAAGCGCCCTGCCGTCACCAAGGGCGACAAACCCCTGCCCGCCGATGCCGAGGGCAGCCCGGCCGACAGCGGCGAGGATGCGCCCTCCGCACAGCCCAAGCGCCGCTATGCCACGCCCGAAGAATTGGGCAAGGCCATGCCGTCGGTCGATATCGGCGAACGGGGCCGCGCGCGCGCCAAGATGCTGCAAAACCTGTACGGCGGCGAAGTGGTGTTGCTCGATGCCCTGAGCACCAGTCCGCCCACCGTGACCGAACCCCTGCAATTGGATCAGGCGGTCGCCTATGCCCTGCAAAACAATTTCGAAGTACTGGGGGCCGAAGCCAAGGCGGAAGCATCGGGCTGGGAACTGGTCGGCGGCTATGGTCAATACGTGCCACGCGTCGAATATCAGTACCAGCGCGGCAAGGAACGGTCTCAGCCTGCGGCGTTCCAAGACACCAGCGGGGCCACCGTGCCCGACAACCGGCATAACCGCCGCGACAAGTCGCTGACCATCACCCAGCAGTTGATCGATCCGGTGATCATCGCCGACATCGTCGAACGCCACACCACCAAAGATGCCGACGACCAGGAATTCCGGGCCGTGCGCGAAAAAGCGGCACTGGACACCATCAACAGCTTTTTCCGGTTGGTGCAGTCGCGCCTGTCGATCCGCTTTGCCGAAGAATATAAAAGCTCGCTGGACCGTTTGAGCGCCCGCATGAACGACCGCGTCGAGGGCGGCGGGGCCAGCAAGGTCGAATTGGACCGTATCCGCGCCCGTTCGGTCACCGCCAAATCCGCGATTATCGAAGCCCGATCCGAATATCAGGCGGCTCTGGTGGAATTCCATCGCCTGACCGGTGTCGTGCCGTTGAAGCTGCGCCTGCCGGTGGTGCTGACCCCCACCCTGCCGGAAACGGTGGATCAGGTGGTTGGCATGGCGATGTCGAACAATCCCGATTACCAGGCGATGAACAAGCGCAGCGACGCCGCGACCGAGGAAATGACCAAGTCGTTCGCCAAGCTGCTACCCAAGCTCAGCGTGCAGATAACCCATACCCGCAGTTGGGATGCGGGCGGTATCGCCAATCAGCCGGTCACCGCCAACAAGCCGGTCTATCCGTTTGATGACGAACGGCGTGTCATGGGCGTGTTCACCTGGACCTTGAACGGCGGCGTCGATGTGGCCACCGGCATGGCCAATGCAGCCCGCGCCCGTCAGGCGTCCTATGTCGCCACCGACACCCGCACCAAGCTGGAAGAAAGCATCCATGTCAGTTATGACGCCCTGAACGCCGCCAGCGGGCGCATTCAGGCCGTCAATCAGGCCGTGGAAAGCAGCCGCAACGTCGCCACCGCGTTCGAAGAACAATATCTGGCCGCCAGCCGCCCCTTGCTTGACCTGTTGGATGCGGACGAACGCCTGTATCAGTCCAAGGTTGAGTTGAGCCGTCTGGTCATCGCCGAAACCGGGGCCGGCTTCCTGATCCGTCGTCAGATGGGTGATCTGGTCCCTGCAATTTTCGAAAGCGACGACTTCGATCTCGTCAAGGCGCGCGCCAAAACCGCCGGACAGGCCAAACCGGACCAGCAAAAGCAGGATCAGGGCGCTCCGCCAGCCCCTGCGACGACAACCCCCGCCAAGCCGCAGGGGCCAGAAGATGCCCCGGCACCGCAGCCCCCGGCCTCGACCGCGCCCC
>JASLCK010000312.1 GCA_030151865.1 Rhodospirillaceae bacterium
AATGCAAATCGACGGTTTTCAGCAGCTCGACGTTGTCGAAAGCCTGGACGACGATGGATGATCCGTCATCCTTGGCTTCGGTCACGAACAGGGCGTCCTTGCCGGGCAGGGCCAGCACATCTTGTGCCGTGTAATAGGACGGCAGGACATGCCCGGCCCGCTGAAAGACCGGGGGATGGCCTTGCACGTAATAAGACAACGCCCCGGTGGAATCGTGCTTATGGGTCAGCAGGAATGCGCCGGGATGGCTGAGCAAGGTCCCATTCACCGCCACGGCCAGTTCATCCCAGCCGCCCAGCCGCTTCAGGGCATCGATCTTGATGGGGATGGGCAGCAAGGCGGTGGCGGCTTGGAAATAGACCAATAGGCTGACCAAAGCCCCCAGCGGCGCGGCCAGCCGGAACAGCGCCGACAAGCGCGGCTGTTTTAAACTGTGCCAGGCCCCAACCGCCGCGATCACCCCGCTGAGATAGGCCGGGCCGCCCCAATGGGGTTGCACGATGCCCGAGCGGGTATGTTGCAGAAAGAACAGCAGCAGTGGCAGCGAGGTGGCCCCCAGCAGAAACCAGTCGGGGCGGCGCTGCTTCCAGCCTTGCCACAGCGCCCAGCCCATGCCCCAGACCACAAAGCCGAACATTAGGGGCGTGACCAGTCCGACCTGACTGCCAAAGAATTCGAGAAAATTGCGCCAGGGATGGGTGATCTCGGTGTCAAAGGCATGGCCCAACTGCTTTTGGAACGAAGCATAATTGTTTTGCATGTTCCAGATCAGCACCGGCGAGGCGGCGAGCGCCGCCAGCAGACCGGCCAGCCACAGATGGGGGCTTTTCAGCCAGCGGCGCAACGGTTGGAAAGCCAACAGCGTGACCAGCAGGCCGGGTGCGATCAGGGCCATGGTGTATTTGCTGATGGCCCCCAGCCCCAAGGCCAGCCCCACGACATAAATCCAGCGGGCCTGCCCGCTTTTGATCAGCCGCAGCGCCCCCCACAGGGCGGCCATCCAAAACACCAGCAGCGGGGTGTCGGGGGTGACGATCACCGTGGCGGCGCAGAACAGCAAGGTGCAGTTCAGCCACAAAGCCGACAGGGCCGCGACGCGGCGCGAACGGAACGCCAGCAAGGCGGCATCCCACATCAGCGCCGTGGTGACGACACCGCCCAGCACTGCGGGCAGGCGCACCCCCAGTTCGCTTTCTCCCAGCAGCCGGGTTGTCCCCCAAATCCAGTAAGCGACCATGGCGGGATGGTCGAAATAGGATAATTGCAGGGGGTGGATCCAGTTCCAATAATAAGCCTCGTCCGCCGATAGCAGGGTCGTGCCCGCAACGAAGGCGCGGATCAGGGTCAGGACGGCCAGGGCCAGCAGAACCAGTCGGGTAAAACTGCGTTCGGACGGCGTGGCGGGGGCGAGGGGGGGATTGGTTTCAGACTGAATCATGGCGCCCATTTGCCATGGATGGCCCCGGTCTTGTCAATGGCGGAACTGTGAGGAAGCGGCGGAAAACTGCGCACCGGCGGGGCTTGAGCCGGGAACGGTTCGGCCTTATCCTTATTGATTAAGGGGTGCTGCTTTGATTGTTTTCGTCCTGCTGACGGCGAAGACCAAAAGCTCATAGGACGTGCATCATGCTGGGTTACAAAAATATGCGCCGCGCCGTTGTGATCGGCTGTTGTCTGGCGGCCTTGACTGCTTGCGGCGGGCCGGTGATCAGCCAGCCGGGCAGCCCGATGACCAAGATCGACGGCTTTTACGAATATGGTGTTGCCGAGCGCGATCTGAAGCTGGTGGTGGATGGAACCCCCTTCCCAACTTTGCCCCAGGCGGATTTCGCCAAGCGGGTCGAACTGTGGGCCGCCGCGCCCAGCATGCGTCAACCCACCCATCCGACCTTGACGCCGGGGGAAACCGCGCGGTCGGGCTATCAGATGATTTTCGCCTTTCAACCTGCCGTGACCCAGACCGGGCAGGGTCTGTGCTCGGGCCAGATCGAACATGGTCCGGGGGCCAGCAACTGGTTGGGGGGCAATGGGCTGGAACATAGCGGCGATGCCGCTGCGGTGAGTGTGCGGGCCATTGCCGCGTTCTGCGTCGCCGGTGTGGCGCGGACCGAAATCGTTGGCCAGACCGACGCCATCAGCCCTGACGATCCCCGTTTGCCGGAACTGGTTGGACAGATGGTCCAGGCTTTGTTCCGTCCCGATATCCGCGATGTGAGCGGGCGCACGACGACGATGCCGTAAGGCCGAGCGCCTGTAGAACAATGCAAGGGGAGCGGCGGGGCCGTCGTGGCGCGCCGCTCTCTTCTTTTAAGGATAAGAGCCGATGAGTTTTTTCGCCGCCGCCTATGCCACCACGCCGTGTTCCAACGCCTGGGATCCCGCTTTGGAGCATGCTTTTTATAAAGGTCTGGCGGCGATCGATTCGTTACGTGGCTTGGAAGTTCCGTTTACCGGAACGCTGCATCCCTTTGACGAAACGTGGTTGCTGAACGCCATGCCGTCCCATTGGGATGTGGTGCTGACCCTGTTGCCGGGCACCATGGACCGCTTGGGGGCGTCGAATGCTTACGGCTTGGCTTCTGACGATGCCGAGGGACGCGCCGCCGCTTTGCGTTTTACCTCGTTAGCCCTCAGGGCGGTCAACCGCTTGAATGATCATGCCGGACGCCAACGGGTGACGGCGGTGGAACTGCATTCGGCTCCGCGCCGGGGTGGTGCCGTCACGACTTCCAAGGCCAGCTTTGCCGCATCCCTGACGGAAATTGCCAGCTGGGATTGGCAAGGCGCATCGTTGATGGTGGAACATTGCGACGCCTGGACCCCCGATCTGCCGCCCATCAAGGGCTTTATGACCTTGGGGGAGGAAATTGCCGCTATCACCCAGGCCAATGTGCAAGGGGCTGCTGCGGCTGCGAGTGGGCCGATTGGCGTGGTTCTGAATTGGGGTCGGTCGGTGCTGGAGGTGCGTGATCCTGCTCAACCGCTGCGCCACATCCGCGATGTGCGCCGAGCGGGGCTGCCGCTGGGGCTGATTTTTTCCGGTTGTTCCGGGCAGGACACCCCTTGGGGTGTCTGGCAGGACAGCCATATGCCCCATGCCCCCAGCCCGGATTTGGGGGCATCGCTGGGGGCCGAGGGCTCGTTACTGACGGCTGAATCCATTGCCGCCGCTCTGGCCGAAGCCGGTCCCGATTTGCGTCTGTTGGGCGGCAAGCTGACGGCCCGCCCGGCCGATGCCGACCCCGCTTTGCGGGCGGGGCTCAATCGCGATCTGCTGACCTTAATCTCCCGCGCTTTGGAAAAGCGGTCCGCCTAATTCTGCCGCATCCCGGTGTCTTGCCACGCCGCTTCGGTGTTTCCCTCCAACGGGAAACGCAGAGGCGGCGTTTCTTTTGGTGCGCCGGTCATTTGGGCTGCAAGACGGCTGATTCGGCATTTATGTTTATGTTTTGTTCCAATTTCATCCGGCGCGGTGGGCGAGCCGAGCCACCTGTTGGCTTTGCGCGGGCGGGCTGATCAGGTCTTTGACGGCGATGCAGGACCCGCCGCCCTGGCCGCAGCCGCTGGCGGCATTCAGGCCGATATAGGCGAAAAACAGACCAACCACCAAAACGCCAGCGGCGTTCGCCAGATGCATGCCAATCGTGCGCGGAGAGGGAAAGAGCATCATCGCCTCCTTGTTTTTCATGATCAGAACATAACGTGAACATTTGTTCCGTGCAAGGAGATTTGTTGAACCCGTCCGCCTGCTCGCCGTAAGGTTGGGCCATGGATGGGATGGCTCGGAAAACACCGTATCGGGTGCTATGGGTGCAGGCCGCAAGTTGCGGCGGCTGCACCATGTCTGTTTTGGGCAGCGAGCCGGGAGGCTTGCCCCAGGCGTTCGAGCAAGCCGGTCTGTCGCTGGTCTGGCATCCGTCCCTGTCGCAGGAAACCGGGGCCGAGGCGTTGGCCATCCTGGATGACTGCCGCAGCGGTCGGCAAAGCTTCGATGCCCTGGTGGTCGAAGGCTCGGTACTGCGCGGTCCTCAGGGTAGCGGGCGCTTTCAGATTTTGTCGGGTACCGGCAAGCCGATGGCGTGGTGGGTGGCCGAATTGGCTGCTCAGGCCCGTCATGTGGTGGC